>NZ_AUTN01000132.1:0-1859 GCF_000497955.1 Pseudoalteromonas sp. TAE56 | reverse complement strand
AAATTCAGAATTCATTGAGCTGTCGAAAGACATAAAACTTTTTAATTGAAGAGTTTGATCATGGCTCAGATTGAACGCTGGCGGCAGGCCTAACACATGCAAGTCGAGCGGTAACAGAAAGTAGCTTGCTACTTTGCTGACGAGCGGCGGACGGGTGAGTAATGCTTGGGAACATGCCTTGAGGTGGGGGACAACAGTTGGAAACGACTGCTAATACCGCATAATGTCTACGGACCAAAGGGGGCTTCGGCTCTCGCCTTTAGATTGGCCCAAGTGGGATTAGCTAGTTGGTGAGGTAATGGCTCACCAAGGCGACGATCCCTAGCTGGTTTGAGAGGATGATCAGCCACACTGGGACTGAGACACGGCCCAGACTCCTACGGGAGGCAGCAGTGGGGAATATTGCACAATGGGCGCAAGCCTGATGCAGCCATGCCGCGTGTGTGAAGAAGGCCTTCGGGTTGTAAAGCACTTTCAGTCAGGAGGAAAGGTTAGTAGTTAATACCTGCTAGCTGTGACGTTACTGACAGAAGAAGCACCGGCTAACTCCGTGCCAGCAGCCGCGGTAATACGGAGGGTGCGAGCGTTAATCGGAATTACTGGGCGTAAAGCGTACGCAGGCGGTTTGTTAAGCGAGATGTGAAAGCCCCGGGCTCAACCTGGGAACTGCATTTCGAACTGGCAAACTAGAGTGTGATAGAGGGTGGTAGAATTTCAGGTGTAGCGGTGAAATGCGTAGAGATCTGAAGGAATACCGATGGCGAAGGCAGCCACCTGGGTCAACACTGACGCTCATGTACGAAAGCGTGGGGAGCAAACGGGATTAGATACCCCGGTAGTCCACGCCGTAAACGATGTCTACTAGAAGCTCGGAGCCTCGGTTCTGTTTTTCAAAGCTAACGCATTAAGTAGACCGCCTGGGGAGTACGGCCGCAAGGTTAAAACTCAAATGAATTGACGGGGGCCCGCACAAGCGGTGGAGCATGTGGTTTAATTCGATGCAACGCGAAGAACCTTACCTACACTTGACATACAGAGAACTTACCAGAGATGGTTTGGTGCCTTCGGGAACTCTGATACAGGTGCTGCATGGCTGTCGTCAGCTCGTGTTGTGAGATGTTGGGTTAAGTCCCGCAACGAGCGCAACCCCTATCCTTAGTTGCTAGCAGGTAATGCTGAGAACTCTAAGGAGACTGCCGGTGATAAACCGGAGGAAGGTGGGGACGACGTCAAGTCATCATGGCCCTTACGTGTAGGGCTACACACGTGCTACAATGGCGCATACAGAGTGCTGCGAACTCGCGAGAGTAAGCGAATCACTTAAAGTGCGTCGTAGTCCGGATTGGAGTCTGCAACTCGACTCCATGAAGTCGGAATCGCTAGTAATCGCGTATCAGAATGACGCGGTGAATACGTTCCCGGGCCTTGTACACACCGCCCGTCACACCATGGGAGTGGGTTGCTCCAGAAGTAGATAGTCTAACCCTCGGGAGGACGTTTACCACGGAGTGATTCATGACTGGGGTGAAGTCGTAACAAGGTAGCCCTAGGGGAACCTGGGGCTGGATCACCTCCTTATACGATTTAGAACTTATTTGTTCGTAGTGTCCACACAGATGATTGTTAATTAGTGCGTGTCCTTAGGGATAACTAATTAATATGCTCTTTAAAAATTTGGAAAAGCTGATAATAAAATTCTGATATATAACATTGTTATTTATCAAGAGTTTTCAAAAGTAAAAAAAGAATGGTAGCAGTACCATTCAGTGCCATTTGATTAACGTTTTACGTTGATTGATTGGTATCTACTTTAGTATTCAATATTGACTTCTGGCGAAGTTAAACTGTCACACAACAAA
>NZ_AUTN01000131.1:0-48961 GCF_000497955.1 Pseudoalteromonas sp. TAE56 | reverse complement strand
AAGCCAATGGGCAGCGGGCGCAACAACGCAAGGTATGCGTACGGTTGCTCGTACTTTACAAGAAAAAGCATAATATTTACTAAATTACGCTTTTTACACTAAAAATAGGCACCCTCGGGTGCCTATTTTTTAATTTACAGACAAGCAATTTTATTTCATTTACGGTAAAATCCGTCGCCAATACCTGTTTGAGTTTAATTTTTGCTTAACTCTAAGCTGCGCTCAAATCTTATATCCACCACTGGGGTTTCTAATTATGTCAGATAAGTGCTACATCACAGCTCAACAGCTGCTTGAAGATTCGTTCCGCGTAGCGGCACAAGTATACCAAGATGGCTTTCGTCCTGATTTTATTATTGGTATTTGGCGAGGTGGTGCACCGATCGGTATTGCTGTTCAAGAGTATTACGATTACAAAGGCATTGAGACTGACCACATTGCAGTACGTACATCGTCTTATTACGGTATTGGTAAGCAGTCGAAAGAAATTAAAGTACACGGCTTACATTACATTGTAGAGAACGCAAATGCAGGTGATTCATTACTAATTGTTGATGATGTGTTTGACTCAGGTCGTAGTATTGTTGCATTAAAAGAAAAGCTTTCAGAGCTTATGCGCTTAAACTTGCCACGTGATATTCGTATTGCATGTCCGTACTACAAGCCAAAAAACTCAAAAGTAGACACTGTTCCAGATTATTATATTCATGAGTCTGAAGAGTGGTTAGTGTTCCCGCATGAACTATCGGGTTTAACACCGGATGAAATTATTGCTGGTAAATCTGATCTTGCGAAAATTCATGACATTTTGCTAGAGAAGTAATTAGTAATTTGTATAAATAAAAAAAGGCCGTTAAGGCCTTTTTTTATTTTAAAGCTGAGCAAAGCTATCTACATATTCACTTAGCTTTGGAATATCGACGGCTTGTAAGCCATCGTTACTTCTAAGTACCAAGCCTTTTTCTACGAGTTCTGTAACAACACGTCTGTAAGCTCGCTCAGTGGTAGCAAAGCGTTCGGCTTCAGCATTTACAGTTGGGTAGGCTCTAAGTAGCGTAGGGTTGTTGTTCTCGGCCCTTAGTAAGCAATCTTTAGCTATGTTATAGCTAAGTGGTAGTAATAACTTATCTAAATTGATTTTTTGGTTTTCCTGAAACTTAGCCGCAATAGTTTGTGCGGTGTATAAGCTTAGTTCTGGTTTTTCAAGCAGTAGAGCACGCCAATGCCTTAATTCAATAAGGTTATAAGTTACATCGCTAAAGCACGTTACCGTATATATACACGGATTATTATTTAGCGCTTCTATTTCACCAATAAGGGTGTTGTTACAATCCAATTGTCCTAACAGCAGGCGTCGTCCATTACCTACGTCGTAACTAAACGACACAGTGCCACTGCGTACAAGCACAAGCTTGCTTAAAGGCTGATCTTGATGGATCAGGACTTCTTTTTTTGATTGTTGATAGCTACTACCGGCAAAGGTTAAAAGCTGATCAACCAGGTAACTAGAAAAATGGTATTGAAACATCAATGTGCTCTTCGGACATTTGTCCTATTTATTACATCTTAATGACGATAGCATTAAGACACTAAGAATTTACGCTAACTTGCTATTAATATAATTAGCTTTGCTAAGAGTATTATTTTACCTTCATTTCCCGTGTAATGATTTAAGAATTTGCTGGTATTTTCCGGCAAACTTTTTCAGGTTTTTTAAGCAGGTTAGCTTTTTTATTTTGTTGTAACTTTGCAATACTTATAAGTGCCATAAGCTAGCAGTACATGTAATGCTAACCTAAAGGCTAGGAGAGAACAATTGAGTTGGGAATATTTAGGTTATATTGCATCAGCTTTATTGGTTGCATCGTTAACAATGACAGATGTAGTAAAACTACGTTGGTACAACATGTTTGGTTGTATTGTATTTACTGCATACGGTGTTGCCATTGGCGCAGTGCCTGTTATTTTTACCAACGGCTTATTGTCGCTTGTAAATTTATACCACATTATAAAAATATATCGCCAACCTAAAGTTGAAGACGCTAAAAGCTAAAATAAGTTATCTGCACAAAGTAAGTTAATGGTTTTAATTAAAATCAAAAACTTTAGTTTTTGTGCAGTCCAGCTTGAAGCGTATATAGATAATCTCATATCACTCTACATAACTTATCTTGATGATCCTTTGAACCATTCTGTAACCTCCTATTTGAAAGGTGATTACCATAGGTTTTAATACGTCGAACGTTAGCTAATACCAACCTGCATAAATCTTTGATCAATTTAACGAATTAAATTGCACTATAACGTCGTTAAAAATTTTTTATTTAGAACAACTAGATACAAAAATTTTTGCCTAGTTCTAGCGTAATTTTCTCAACGTTAAATAGACCCCGTATATAAGCAGATTGGTATAAACTCTGTTCGCGGTTAATAAATATATAAATAAGTGCTTCAAAAAATTCCATAAAAAAATCCGATAACAGTAAACTGCTATCGGATTTTTATCTGTTATAACAACCTGCTTATATATGGGGCTATTTAACTCGTTAAATATTTACGCAGGTTGGTACTATGGTATTTAGGTATTTACGCTTTTTCTAAATCTTCAACGTCACCTAAGCCAGCAGTTAGTTCTTCAAGTAATTGCTTTATCTCTTCAGAAGCTAAAATAAAGTCAGCATCAAGTTTTAAAGCCATATCTTCTTTAGGAATATCTGCGTTTTCTTCTTTTAGAGTTTCAGAGTAGCTTAAACGTTTGATAGAGCCATCGTTTTGTAGCATAAACTTAAGACGCTCTTGCCAATCAAGTGCAAGTTTAGTTACGCGTTTACCACTTTCTAAATGCGATTTAACTTCATCACACGATAGGTCATGACCTTTGAGCTTTACTTGTGCGCCGCTGTCGTCTGCTTCTTCAAGTTCAGCGTCTGAGCCAATAGCAAAGCCTTCTGGTGTACTAAAGTTAGTTAACCAATCAGTTAAAAACACATCTAAATCGTAGTTAGCAAACGCAGGTACAACCGGAAGCGTTCCTAGCGATTTACGAAGTAGTGCTAGTAGCTCTTCTGCTTTATTAAAGCTGCCACTATTTACAACAACCCAACCGTTTTCTTGGTCAATAAAGGCAAATTGTAAGCTCGACTTTTTAAATGCTTGAGGTAGAAGAGTATGAAGAATGTTTTCTTTTAATTCGTCTTTTTCTTTCTTTTTAACTGGGCGGTTTTCTTCAGCTTCTATCAGATCAACTTTCTCAGCGACTAGTTCGTTGATAACAGAAGCAGGGAGTACTTTTTCTTCACGTTTAGCGCAAACTAAAATACTTTTTTGAGAAAAGTGAGCTAGCGTTTCGCCGTGTTTTCCAAATGCTTTTGTCCAACCAAATGTTGCAAGCTCTTGACCAGTACATGGGCGAAATAAATCTTGCTCTAATGCTTTATCAAAATCTTCTTGAGTGTATGAAACGTCTTGCTTAAAGCGGTAACAAATAAGGTTACTAAACCACATAGGGGAATTGATCCATTTAAAAATTTGTACAATCATAGCAATAAAAACAGTATCTCGAAATGACTGATTTGTTACCGTTGAATATGAACAAATTTAACGCATGTAGTTTTATTTATTCATATTTATCAAAAATAGGCAGTGGCTTAGCCATGTTCTTCGGAAATTGAATATAGTAACGCAGACCTCTGCCTGGTTCACTCGTTGCATCAATCGATCCACTTAGGGTTTGCTTAACTAAATTAAGCATTATATGGGTACCTAATCCGCTACCGCCTTCATCGCGCTTGGTAGTAAAAAATGGGTCGAATAATTTTTTCAATTGCTCGTTGGTAACGCCATTCCCATCATCTTTGTAATCAATAGTTAAATTGGTGTCATCTGCGCTGATTTTAATATCCATTACACCGTTACTTTTACCTTCAAAGCCATGAATAAGTGAGTTCATAATTAGGTTAGTAAAAATTTGGCTTATAGCCCCTGCGGGTAAATTTAAAACTAAATCATCTGGGCATTCTAATTTTATAGTATGAGATGTCTTTTTTAATTTTGGGTGCAGTGAGCGTATGACTTCGTTAGTGTAATCTTTGAAGTTAATTGTTCTCACTGCCTCACTGGCCTGATCGACCGCTATTTGTTTAAAGCTAGCAATAAGTTCAGAGGCTCTATCTAAATTAGTTGTTAGTAAGCTAGCGCTTTGCTTCGCTTCGTTAATGAATTCTTCTAGTGCTTTTGGCGAAAGCGTTTTTTCGGTATAAGCGTTTTCGAGTTTATTTAAGCGTTCTTGTAAAAATGATATTGCCGTTACACCTATACCAATAGGGGTGTTTATATCGTGTGTAATACCTGCGACAAGTCCACCTAGCGCGGCCATTTTTTCTGTGCCTAATAAACGTTCCTGTGCAAGGCTCAACTCTTCTATATAACGCTGAGATTCAGTTTGCTTTGTAATTAGTTCTTGTTCTGTACTTCGGCGTAAATCAACTTCTTCTGTGAGTACAATTTTTTGTTTTTCGAGTTCGTACTTTTGCTGCTGTAAATCCATCATTGCTTGGCTTAAATTTGATGTTTTACGGGCTACATCTTGTTCAAGTTGTATGTTGTGCTGATCGAGCTTTTCGTTACTTATAATGAGTTCTTTTTGGGTGTGTTCCAGCTCTTTTCTATACTGAACTACTTTATCAATTAGTTTGTTAAACGACTGCTCCATCACTTTTAGTTCGTTATGCTCCTCTGTTTCTATTTCTATGTGTTGACCTTCTAGCTCATCCAGTTCTAAATTTTCTAGCTGCTCAGTGAGCTCAGCTAAAGGGTCTGTAAGAAGTTTTCTAAATGCCATTAAAAATAAAATGATCAAAAAAGTGGTTTTAATCATTGCGTTACCAATCAAAAAGTAGATTGATACCATAATGCGGCTAAAAACAACTTCTCGACTTGAGAATAAGGTAACGTCGCCAACTTGGGTTGCACGGCCTGAAAATTCGAAAATAAGTGGAAAGGTATAACCAAATAAACCCGATTTACTATCTTCTAAAATTACTTCTTCTTGTACTAATTGTTGGTTATATAGTTTATGTATATCGAGCGAACGTCCTAGCTGTGAAATAATTTCACCGCTGTCATCTCGAACTATAATCCCTTCAATCATGGGGATGGCGAGTAGACCTTCTGCTGTTGTAATTGTTTGCTTGGTATTAAGTTCCCAAATAGCGCGTGTTAAGCTGCGACTAAAGGTTTTTTGTAATGTACTCAATTCATCACGGATATAGTCTTTAGTATTAACGTATTCAGCAAGCACTTGTCCGCAAGTCACTACAAAGGTAAGCAAAAAATAGACGGATAAAACGCTAGTCAGCAGCTTCTTAGAAAGACTTTTTTGTAACATGAGTGACTTGTTCATCCTTTATTATTTTTGTAACGTTACGATAGTAATTTAAAAGTTAGTCAATAAACCTCTAAAAATAAATAAAAAAGTTAAAATTTAACAAGATAAGCCCAAAAAGCAGGCGTGTAGCATCAAAGCAATTAAAACAAGCTATGAGTTAGTAAGTTTGTTATCTATTAAGTATTTAAGGTTTTATTGGTATTTGCCTTGGTTAATTATATCTTAAACGGATTTATTCTATATTTATCATTGTATTAAATTATTAATGCGCTGAGTGCTTGGAGGCGTGTTAAAGTGTCTAAAATGCGAAGGAAGGTATTTTAGTAACCTTTTAATAAATTTGATGGTTGTGTAGTAGTAAACATGATGAAATTTTCGATATTAGTCTGTGACGATTCTGCAGTCGCCCGTAAACAAGTTGTGCGGTGTTTGAATGAATGTATAGACGCTCAAATACAACAAGCTACAAATGGAGCGCATGCTCTAGAACTTTTACGGGCACAAAGCTTTGATTTGCTATGCTTAGACCTCACGATGCCCGAAGTTGATGGTATACAAGTACTCGAGACTATAAAAACAGAAAAAATAGAGTGTTTTGTTTTAGTTATTTCCGCCGATATACAAGAGAAAATGAAGCAACGAGTCGCTCAACTTGGCGCAATAGACTTTATCGATAAACCTATCAATAAATCTAACTTAAACGAAATATTGCATAAATTTGGCATTCATTAGGTTTTTTCATGTTAAAAAAGGATGTTTTATCTTTTGATTTAGGGTTGACAGCATAGCCTTTGTTAAGGCAGTCTTAACATATGAAAACAATTAATCGCGTACTGACCATAATTATTACAACCATCATTCTTACTGGATAGTGGCATAGGTCGGTGCAACAAATTTAAAGGCCTGTGTTCACTTAGAACACAGGCCTTTTTTCGTTTTATGGGATGAGGAACATAAACAATGCGAGTTTTAAAATTTGGTGGGTCTTCGCTTGCCGACTATGCATGCTTACAACAGGTAGCTCAGCTAGTTAAAGCACAATTAAAAGATGAAATGTTATTGGTACTTTCTGCTCCCGGTGGAATGACCGATTCGCTAGTTGCACTTGCAAGTGCCGCAGAGCAAGGCTCAGATTTTTCGCAGCAATGGCAAGCATTGGTTAGCCGCTGTGAAGGTTTAAAAGCTGACGTTGAAAAAAGTGGTGGTGTAGTTACAAGTTGGCCAAACTTAGGCGAGCTTAAAAATAAACTAGATGGCGTGTCACTTATACAGTGTTGCCCTGATCAGGTTCGCGCATTTGTGATTAGCTTTGGAGAGCGCGTGAGCGTTTCTTTAATGCAGGCTTTATTGAGCTCGCATGATGCAAGATACTTAGAAGCAACCAGCTGCATTGCTTCAACGGGTGGCTACATTGATGCAGAGGCTGATTTAGTAACAAGTAAAGCGCGCTTTCAAGCTGTGCTTAAAGAAAGCCCTGCAACTATTTATATCATGCCTGGTTTTACAGCGAGTAATGATAAAGGTGAGCTTACAACGCTTGGTCGTAATGGCTCAGATTACTCAGCAGCAATTGCAGCAGCATGTTTAGAAGCTGAAATTTGCCAAATTTGGACAGACGTTGATGGTGTATACAGTGCTGATCCTCGTTATATTAAAAAAGCGACTAAAGTAGATTTTTTATCTTATAAAGAAGCGATGGAGCTTTCTTACTTTGGTGCAAAAGTACTTCACCCTAAAACAATTTTACCATGTGCTAAAGCGGGCGTGCCGTGCGAAATTAAAAATACGCATAACCCAGACGCACAAGGCTCATTAATTGGTAACGATTATTCATCAGATGAGCCAGTAAAAGCGCTTTCGAGCCTACAAGACCTTGCAATGTTAACTGTTTCAGGGCCAGGCATGAAAGGCAAAGTAGGTATGGCGTCTAAGGTATTTAACGCGCTTGCTCACGATAACGTATCAATTGTATTAATCACTCAGTCATCATGCGAGTTTAGCATTAGCTTTTGTGTGCACGAAACAGACCTAGCACTTGCACTTGACGCGCTACAAACTGCATTTGAGCTTGAGTTACAAGCAGGGCTTATTGAGCCTGTACAAGTGCAGCGCAATTTAGCCATTGTTACTTTAGTGGGCGATAACATGCGCGCGCACCGTGGCTTAGCGGCTAAGTTTTTTGCATCTCTTGCACAAGCTCAAGTAAATATTGTGGCAATTGCACAGGATTCTACAGAAAGTGCTATTTCTGCGGTAATTGATGGTGAGTTATGTAACGACGCCGTGAAAATATGCCATGAAAACTTTTTCACGCATGTGCCGTCAATTGATGTGTTTTTACTAGGTTGTGGCTTAGTAGGGCAAGAGCTTATTAATCAGCTTGAGCGTCAGCAAGCGTGGCTTGAAAAACGTAATATTAAACTTAACTTGTATGGTGTTGCTAACTCTCGTCAATTACACCTAGATAGTGAAGGTATTGCTTTTGGCGATTGGCAGCAAAAATTGGCCTCATCTGAGCAGGCATTTGATTTAAAACTAGTAGAGCAGTTTGTTAAGCAAAATCATTTAGTAAATCCTGTACTTGTTGATTGTACGTCGTCGGATGCACTTGCTGCGCAGTATGTAGACTTTTTAAATGCAGGTTTTCATGTGGTTGCTGCCAATAAAAAAGCAACAACAAGCTCATACACGTATTACCAAGATTTAATTGCAGCAACGCAAAAGAATAATCGTAAATTTTTATACGAAACAAACGTAGGTGCAGGCTTACCAGTAATCGACAACTTACAGTCATTATTTGGTGCGGGTGATGAGTTATTAGAGTTTAGCGGTATTTTATCAGGTTCACTTTCGTATATGTTTGGCGCACTTCAAGATGGTTTATCACTTTCTGAGGCAACTATTAAAGCCAAAGAAAGCGGTTTTACTGAGCCCGATCCTCGTGATGATTTATCGGGTACCGATGTAGCACGTAAGTTATTGATCATTGCTCGCGAAGCCGGTATGAAATTAGAGTTAAGCGATATTGAAGTTGAGTCTGTATTACCATCAGGTTTTGCACAGGGCGATAGCGTTGATGAGTTTATGGCAAAACTACCAAGCTTAGATGCTGATTTTAACAAGCTTATTCAAAGTGCTGCTAGTGAAGGCAAAGTACTTCGCTATGTAGGCACAATTAAAGAAGGCCACTGTAAAGTAGGTATTGAAGCAGTAGATGCCAAACATGCACTTAGTGTCATTCGTGATGGTGAAAACGCGCTGGCTATTTTAAGCCAATATTATCAGCCACGTCCGTTTGTAATTCGTGGTTATGGCGCTGGCTCAGAAGTAACAGCCGCAGGTGTATTTGCTGATATTTTAAAAACGTTATCGCGCTAGGAGATCGTTATGATTGAAGTATATGCTCCGGCGTCTATTGGTAATTTTGCTGTAGGTTTTGATGCACTTGGCGCAGCGCTTGCGCCAATTGATGGCAGTTTATTAGGCGATGTAGCCGTTGTAAGCGCAGCACCAAGCGACGAATTTATTTGCACAGGCGAGTACGCTCACAAGTTACCAAGTGATGCTAATGAAAATTTAGCGTACCAGTGCTTAGTGCATTTTAGAGCGCATGTTGCGCCTAATATGCCAAGCGTAAAGCTCGAGCTTAAAAAGAACTTACCAATTGGATCTGGACTTGGCTCTAGTGCGTGTTCGGTTGTGGCTACTTTTGCTGCCCTTGATAAGTTTGCAAAAACTAATTTAAGTCAGGTTGAGCTTATTGAACTGATGGCTGACTTTGAAGCTGTAGTAAGCGGCGGTCGTCATTACGACAACATCACGCCATGTTATTTAGGTGGTTTGCAGTTAACTGGTGATTTAATTCCTGATAAATCAATTACACTGCCTGTTGATGAAAACTGGTACTACGTTGCTGCGTTTCCTGGTTTTTCGCTTAATACCGCAAAAGCGCGCTCTGTTTTACCAAAAGAGTTGAGCATGCATGCAAGTGTTGAGTTTGCTCAGCGTTTATCGGCATTTAGTAGCTTGCTGTTAACTAATCGTTTTGACGATGCGCTAAGCATAATGAAAGATGAAATAGCAGAACCTTACCGCGCACCGCTTATTAAAGGTTTTAGTGAAGCCAAAGCAAGCTTGCCAGCGCTGGGCGCTGAAATAGTCAGTATTTCGGGCGCAGGACCCACCTTGTTTAGCGTATGTAAAACACTTGAAGCTGCACAGCAATGCGCGCAGTGGTTAGAAACCAATTACATTAACGAGCAAGGCTTTTGCCACATTTGTAAATTAGATAACGACGGCACGCGTCAACTAACAGTTTTATAGGATAGGTAGTCATGCAATTACATAATTTAAAAGATAGCTCACAAAAAGTGTCGTTCGTTGAAGCCGTAAAAACAGGTTTGGGTCGTAACCAAGGTGTATTTTTTCCAGAATCACTAGCCCCACTGTCCGATGTTGATGCATTGCTTGATATGGACTTTGTTACGCGCAGCGGCAAAATATTATCTCACCTAATTGGAGATGAGCTACCAAGCGATACTGTGGCACAAATGGTTAAAAATGCATTTAACTTTCCCGTTAAGCTGGTGGAAGTACAAGATAACACATACTGTTTAGAGCTGTTTCATGGTCCTACACTTGCGTTTAAAGACTTTGGTGGTCGCTTTATGGCAGAGTGTTTAACGCAGTTTAATAAAGATGAAAAAGTAACTATTTTAACAGCAACATCGGGCGATACCGGTGCAGCTGTAGCGCATGCTTTTTACAATAAACCAAATATCGACGTAGTAATTTTATACCCTAAAGGCAAAATTTCACTTGCTCAGCAAAAGCTATTTACTACGCTAGGTAACAATATTCATTGTTATGCAGTTGAGGGCAGCTTTGATGATTGCCAAGAGCTAGTTAAAAATGCCTTTTTAGATGAAGAAGTTAAATCAACACTTGGGCTTAACTCAGCTAACTCAATTAATATTAGCCGTTTAGTTGCTCAGGTTTGTTACTACTTTGAAGCCATTGCACAGTTACCGAAAGAAAAACGCGCAACAGCGCATATATCAGTGCCTAGTGGTAACTTTGGTAATGTGTGCGCCGCAATGATTGGTGCGGTTATTGGTTTACCTGTAGGTAAATTAAGCGCAACAACAAACCAAAACGATACTGTGCCGCGCTTTATGCTTGATAAAAACTGGACGCCAAATGCAACACTTGAGTCGCTTTCAAATGCGATGGATGTAAGTAAGCCAAACAATTGGCCGCGTGTACAAACAATGTTAGATAATAACTGGTTTAGCTACGATAATTTTTATTCAACAAGCGTAAACGAGCAAGACACGCAAGCCGTGATGAAAAAAATTCAACAAACTGGCTATATTGCAGAGCCTCATACTGCTATTGCTTACCAAGGTCTTGTTGAAAATCGTGCACCTGGTGCCGCGGGTATCTTTTTAGCGACCGCTCATCCTGCTAAGTTTAAAGAAAGCGTAGAGGGTATTCTAAATATTGAATTAGGTATGCCAAAACCACTTGCTGATGCACTAGCAAAACCATGCCTAGCAAGCGATATGAACGCCGATTACGACGCGTTACGTACCGAAATACTTGATAAACTAGGCTAAGTTAAATTACAAGAAAAAGCGGCTTGAGCCGCTTTTTTTATAACTTTAAACGGATGAATACATTTAGTTATATTTACTAATTAAATGTAGTAAATATAATTCATTTAAAATTATTATGGCTTTATAAAAAAATATCATCTTAAAAGGGCTGTGAAATAGTTTCAATCCCTGTTTAAATATCCTCAACTTAAGAGCGTAGGCAAAGAGTCGTTTAAAGCGTACAATAAAGCCTCTAAAAAACACCATACACGTTGCCCTAGGAGACCCCAATGTTAGAACGTAGCATGAATATTTCGGATTTTGATCCAGAGTTATTTGACGCGATAACCAAAGAAACTGCTCGCCAAGAAGAGCATATCGAACTAATCGCTTCAGAAAACTACTGTAGCCCACGCGTACTAGAAGCGCAGGGTTCACAGCTTACAAACAAATACGCAGAAGGTTACCCTGGCAAACGTTATTATGGCGGTTGTGAGCATGTAGATGTTGTTGAGCAATTAGCAATTGACCGTGCTAACGAATTATTTGGTTCTGACTACGCTAACGTACAGCCACATGCTGGTTCGCAAGCAAATGCAGCTGTTTTTCTAGCATTATTAGATGCTGGCGATACTGTACTAGGTATGAGCTTAGCTCATGGTGGTCACTTAACTCACGGTTCTCACGTAAGTTTTTCTGGTAAGCTTTACAACGCAATCCAATACGGACTAGATGAAGCTACGGGCGAAATTGATTATGCACAAGTTGAAGCACTAGCACTTGAGCACAAACCAAAAATGATCATTGGTGGTTTCTCAGCGTACTCAGGTATTGTTGATTGGGCTAAATTCCGTGAAATTGCTGACAAAATCGGTGCTTATCTGTTTGTTGATATGGCTCACGTTGCGGGTTTAATTGCGGCAGGCGTTTACCCAAGCCCAGTTCCTCATGCACACGTTGTAACTACAACTACGCATAAAACACTTGCAGGCCCTCGTGGTGGTTTGATTATTTCTGCATGTGGCGACGAAGCAATCTACAAAAAGCTTAACAGCGCTGTTTTCCCTGGTGGTCAAGGCGGTCCTTTATGTCATGTTATTGCAGCAAAAGCAGTGGCATTTAAAGAAGCACTTCAACCAGAGTTTAAAGTATACCAAACACAAGTTGTTAAAAACGCAAAAGCAATGGTCGCAGTTATGCAAGAACGTGGCTACAAAATCGTATCTGACAAAACTGAAAACCACTTATTCTTACTCGATTTAATCGACAAAGATATTACTGGTAAAGATGCAGACGCAGCCCTTGGTAACGCTAATATCACCGTTAATAAAAACTCAGTGCCAAACGATCCACGTTCACCGTTTGTAACATCTGGTTTGCGTATTGGTTCTCCTGCAATTACTCGCCGTGGTTTTAAAGAAGCAGAATCAAAAGAGCTTGCTGGCTGGATTTGTGACGTACTAGATAACATCACTGATGAATCTGTACAGGCGCAAGTTAAAGAAAAAGTTAAAGCAATTTGTGCAAAATTACCTGTTTACGCTTAATTGCATAAGCAGCAGTAATTGAGAGCACATAGGCTAAGGGCCTGTTTATCTTTCGAGGTTTAATTTGCAGTAGTATGTTTGGTTTTTAGGCAAGGCAGAGTCTATGTAGTGTGGTTACTCCACACAAATAGGCGATAACGCAGCATAAATGCCAAACATGCACTGCCCTCGGGTTCGTCCTAGGGGCGATTTACTCTTTGTTGCTCGGTTTTTACTTAGCCCACTAGGTTACAAACCTCGCGCCGCGATTAAATCGCCCCTAGATAGAACAAATTTAATCCTGAAAGGTCAACAGGCCCTATTTTTTTGCTAAGATAAAAGACCGCTATTTAGCGGTCTTTTTTGTTTTAAAACGGAAGTACCGAGCTATGCATTGTCCATTTTGTACCGCAAAAGATACTAAAGTTATTGACTCACGCCTTGTTGGCGGAGGCCATCAAGTTCGCAGGCGTCGTGAGTGTAACGACTGCCACGAGCGCTTTACTACATTTGAAGGCGCTGAACTGGTTATGCCTCGTGTTATTAAACAAGACGGCAGCCGTGAACCATTTAACGAAGATAAATTATTAAATGGCTTAAATCGCGCACTCGAAAAGCGCCCAGTGAGCACAGAGCAAGTAGATGAAGTCGTGAATATAATAAAATCGCAACTACGCGCAACGGGTGAGCGAGAAATTTCAAGCCATTTGGTGGGTGAATGTATTATGGAAGCCCTCAAAAAGCTCGATAAAGTAGCGTACGTAAGATTTGCATCTGTTTATCGCTCGTTTGAAGATATACGCGAATTTGGCGAAGAGATTGCCCGCTTAGGGGAGTAATACCAATTTTATTAAAACATGATCATTCTATCGCATTAAATAGCGCACTCACTGCGTTAAAAATTATTTATATAGAATAACTATATGTCATAATTTTCGCCTTGTTATTACGCTATTTTCTTAGCGCTATAATAGAACACTTATTTAACGCAATTGGTATAACAATGCAAAGCCAAACTACTTTTACCGAACATGACGAAATGTATATGGCACGCGCCATAGAACTTGCCAAAAAAGGCGAGTTTACTACCACGCCTAACCCTAATGTTGGCTGTGTATTAGTTAAGAATAATCAAATAATTGGCGAGGGTTTTCATCAATTAGCAGGTCAAGGCCATGCAGAAGTAAATGCACTGGCAATAGCGGGTAATAATGCACAAGGTGCAACGGCTTATGTAACGCTTGAACCTTGTAGTCATTATGGGCGTACGCCACCGTGTGCTGAAGGCTTAAAAAAGGCGGGCGTTGTAAAAGTAATTGCCGCTATGGTTGATACAAACCCACAGGTTGCGGGCAAAGGCCTTAAAATACTGAGCGATGCCGGTATTGAAGTTGCTTATGGATTACTTGAATCACAAGCACGCGCACTTAACGTTGGCTTTTTTAAGCGAATGGAGCAAGGCTTACCTTATGTGACCTGTAAAATGGCAGCAAGTATAGATGGTAAAACAGCGCTTAAAAATGGACAAAGTAAGTGGATCACAAGTCCAGCGGCTCGCCAAGACGTACAATTATACCGAGCGAAAAGTTGCGCTATTTTAACTGGTGCCGATACCGTGTTAGTAGACGATGCTAAACTTAATGTACGACTAAGCGAGTTGCCTTGCACGCTACCTACCAATTTACCGCTTCGCCAGCCCGTGCGTGTTATTATTGACTCTCAAAACCGTTTAACGCCTAACCTTGCTTTATTTAAAATCCAAAGTGATGTAATAATATTTACGACTAAGGTTGATAAATCATTGCAATGGCCGCATTTTGTAAAACATATTGAAGTAAGTGAAAGCAATGGCAAAGTTGATTTACAGGCTGTTTTAGAAAAGCTTGGGCAACTAGAGTTTAATAATGTTTGGCTTGAAGCTGGGGCAACACTTGCTGGTAAAATGACAGAGCTTGATTTAATAGATGAGTTTGTTTTTTATTTAGCGCCTAAACTCATGGGTCATGATGCAAAAAGTTTAGTTAATTTTCCTGAATTGACGAGTATGCAAAACACCGTTGATTTAACATTTAATGAATGTGCGCGCATTGGTGACGATTTACGTATCACCGCGTTAAAAACTCATTAAAATCACTTAATAAAAAAGAGTAGCGCTATGTTTACTGGGATAATAGAAGCCACAGGCAAAATTGCTTTATTACAAAAAAAACAAGGCGACTTAGCCATTCGTATCCAAAGTGCTGATCTTGATATGAAAGACGTAAAGCTAGGCGACAGCATTGCAACCAATGGCGTTTGCTTAACCGTAGTTGATAAACATATTGACGGTTTTAGTGCTGATTTATCTAACGAGACGATTGGTTTAACCGGTTTTGCTCACTATGCTTTAGGGCAAACGGTGAATCTTGAAAAAGCCATGCAACCTGTATCGCGTTTGGGCGGTCATTTAGTGTCTGGCCATGTTGATGGCATAGCAACTATTACAAGCATTACAGCAAACGCTCGAGCAACAGAATATTGGCTTACAACCGAAGAAAGTTTAATGAAATACATTCCGTACAAAGGTTCGGTATGTATTGATGGTATAAGCCTGACAGTAAACGCTGTAGAGGGCAATAAATTCAAATTAACAATTGTCCCACACACGAGTGAGCAAACCACAATTGCTCATTTTAAAGTAGGTACCCAAGTTAATTTAGAAGTCGATCAAATTGCACGTTATTTAGAGCGCCTTATAAAGGGTGCAGAGCAACCAACGGGCTCTGATATTTCGATGAGCTTACTCGCTAAAGCGGGTTTTATTAAATAACGAAACTGACAACTTACACGAGCAAATTTATGAATTTACACAGCGCGCAAGAAATCATCGATGATATTAAAGCCGGTAAAATGGTTATTTTAATGGATGATGAAGATAGAGAAAATGAAGGCGATTTAATAATAGCTGCTGAGCATATTAGCGCAGAAGCGATTAACTTTATGGCCACTCATGGCCGTGGTTTAATATGTTTAACCATGACGCAAGAGCGTTGCGAGCAACTTGATTTACCGTTAATGGTTAAAAACAATGGTGCTGCATTTTCGACTAACTTTACAATGTCGATAGAAGCATCAAAAGGTGTTACAACCGGTATTTCAGCTGCAGATAGAGCGCGTACAGTACAAGCGGCTATAGCTAAAGGCGCAGTCCCAAGTGATATTGTTCAGCCTGGTCATATTTTTCCCATTATGGCACAACCTGGTGGCGTGTTAACTCGTGCAGGACACACTGAAGCAGGTTGTGATTTAGCGCGTTTAGCTGGGCTTGAAGCATCATCTGTTATTGTTGAAATACTTAATGCCGATGGCACTATGGCACGACGCCCTGATTTAGAAGTTTTTGCGAAAGAGCACGGTATTAAAATTGGTACTATTGCTGATTTAATCGAATACCGTAACTTAAACGAAACAACAATTGAGCAAGTTGCAAAATGTAAGTTACCAACTATTCACGGTAAATTTGATTTAGTTACTTACAAAGACACAATTGACGGCCAATTACATTACGTTTTGCTTAAAGGCGATATAAAAGAGCAAGAGCCGACAAATGTACGTGTACATTTGCAAAGTACCTTTAACGATATTCTACTTTCAGATAGAAGTGCTGACCGTAGTTGGGGCCTTTCAGAAGCAATGGCTTATATTGCTAAAAACAAAGGTGCTTTAGTTATTTTAGGTAAACAAGAAAGCACTGAAGAATTAGAGGCGACTGTAAAAGCATTCGCAGCAGCTGATGCTGGCGAAAGTGTTACGCCACGTAAATTTAAAGGTACATCGCGTACTGTTGGCGTAGGCTCGCAAATACTTGCAGATCTTGGAATTAAACAAATGCGATTAATGAGTCGGCCTAAAAAGTACCATGCACTTTCGGGCTTTCATTTAGAAGTTGTTGATTACGTTGAGCCGCAATAAGCGCTCTGCTTTTAACTAGTCTATTATTTTATTTTTATGGTATGATGCGCAGCAATTTTTGCGCAATCGCAACCGCTTGAACTTATTTTTAGGGTTATCAAATGAAAATTATTGAAGGTAATAAGTACGCTCCAGGCAAGAAGTTTGCCATTGTCATTTCTCGTTTTAATGACTTTATTGGTAGCAGTCTCCTTGCAGGTGCTGTTGATGAGCTAAAACGCACTGGTGGCGTATCTGATGACGACATTACCGTTATTTATGTACCAGGCGCGGTAGAATTACCTTTAGCGGCTAAACGCGTTGCGGCAAAAAAAGAGTATGATGCAATCATCGCATTAGGCGTAGTGATCAGAGGTGGGACACCACACTTTGACCTAGTTGCTGGCGAATCAAACAAAGGTCTTGCGCAAGTATCACTTGAGTATGATATCCCGGTTGCATTTGGCGTATTAACCACAGAAAGCATTGAACAAGCAATTGAGCGTGCTGGCACCAAAATGGGCAACAAAGGCGGCGAAGCTGCTTTAGGCGCGCTTGAAATGGTTAATGTGTTAGATAAAATTTAAGTTTAAGGAATTTTTGTGAAACCAGCAGCAAGACGTAAAGCACGTATCTTAGCACTCCAAGCCGTTTATTCTTGGCAAATAAGTGGCAATCTAATTGCCGATATCGAACAACAAATGTTGATCGAGACAGACGTTACTAAAATAGATGTTGAATACTTTAAAGATTTAGCGACAGGGGTTGCTGTAAATTACAAGCAACTAGATGAAGCTGTATCACCACATTTAACACGTCCGTTTAATGACTTAGATATGGTTGAGCGCGCAATTTTACGTTTAAGCAGCTATGAACTTAAGTTCCGTGACGATGTACCTTACAAGGTTGCTATCAACGAAGGTATTGAGCTGGCCAAAATATTTGGCGCTGAAGATAGTCATAAATTTGTAAACGGTGTACTTGATAAAGCTGTTAAGCATTTACGCAAGTAAGTAACCGTTAAAGAGGGGAGCCGGCATAGGCCGGCTTTTTTGTGTATGAAGGAATTTGAATTAATTAACCGCTACTTTAAAGGTCGCGGGATCACCCGTCGTGATGTAAACCTAGGTATAGGGGATGATTGCGCTTTAGTAACCGTTCCACAAAACTGCCAACTTGCCGTTACAACAGACACTCTTGTTGCTGGCGTACACTTTTTCGATGATATTTCCCCTCGAGCATTAGGTCACAGAGCGCTTGCTGTTAACTTAAGTGACTTAGCGGCAATGGGCGCTGAGCCAACATGGGTTTCAGTTGCGTTAACTTTGCCAAGTATTGACCCACAGTGGATTGAAGAGTTTACTGAAGGCATGCATGAAATTGCTGAGTACTTTAATGTGCAAATTATAGGTGGCGATACCACACAAGGTCCATTAACTATTACTATTTGTGCTAAAGGGACTGTTCCAGAAGGTACTGCACTTCGCCGTAGTGGTGCAAAAGTAGGTGATTGGATTTATGTTACGGGTCCGCTAGGTGATGCTGGACTTGCAATTGAATCTCGCAAGCAAGGTATAAATATTGAGCCAGAGCATTTAAAGTACTTAAATAAACGCTTTGACTTTCCAACACCACGAGTTGCTGCAGGGCAGGTGTTACGAGGCCTTGCATCATCCGCTATTGATGTATCGGACGGTTTAATCGCAGATCTAAGTCATATACTAGATATGTCGCAAGTAAACGCTGTGGTGAACATTGAAAGCATTCCGACCTCAGATGCAATGCAAGCAAGCCTTGATTTTAATCAGCAGCTTCCATTTATTCTCAGTTACGGTGATGATTACGAATTAATTTTTACTGTACCTGATAGTAATAAAAGTATGTTAGATATAAAACTACGTCAGTATGGCGTAGATGCAACATGCATAGGCCAAATTAAAAGTGGCGATGGCCAAATTGAGCTTTTACACAACGGTGAAAAGTTTGATTTTAAGCAGCAAGGTTTTGAGCATTTTGCAAAGGAGCTGGTTTGAACAAAAACCGAAAGTTTAATTTAAAGCGTCCACATCAGTTTTTTGGTCTGGGCTTTGGTACTGGGTTAGCCCCTAAAGCACCTGGTACATTTGGTACATTTGCTGCACTGCCATTTATTTTTATGACTATGTATTATCCACTATGGCTGCAAATTGTGTTTGCTGTAGTGATCAGTATATTTGGTATATGGGCGTGTGGTAAAACAGCTGATGATTTAGGCGTACATGACCATCCTGCTATTGTATGGGATGAAGTGGCGGGTTATTACATTACAATGATTGGCGCAGCACTTAGCTGGCAAACATTACTCGTGGGTTTTTTGTTATTTCGCTTTTTTGATATAGCTAAACCTGGCCCAATCCGTATGCTAGATAAGCGAGTACATGGTGGTTTAGGTATTATGGCCGACGATATACTAGCGGGCATTTTTTCGCTTATATGCTTACAGGCGTTAATAAAAGTGGGTTTACTACCCTTTTAATTTTTTATATTTGATTTGTTTAACTAGGTGGCAGCAATATGATGCGATTTTTACTGGTTTGTGTACTGATGTTGTGCGCGACACCAAGTTGGGCTTCAATTACTGATTACGTAGTTAAGCAATGGAATATAAAAGATGGTTTACCTTCGCAATCGCTTAAAAGCGTAGTACAAGACCAGCAAGGATATATGTGGCTTGGTACTCAGTTTGGCTTAAGTCGTTTTGATGGTACAACATTTACAAACTACAATACGCAGAATAGCCCATTCTTGCCTAGTAATGGTATTAATAAACTTTTAGTCGATTCAAGTGGTTTGTTGTGGGTGGGTACCAAAAGTGGTTTAGTAGTTATTAATCCAGCCACATTTGCAGCGCAAGAGTTTAATATTAAAGGTCCAGTAAGAGATATTCTTGAGGACTCTAAAGGCAGCATATGGATTGCAGCCAATGGTTTGTACTATGTAGATAGAGGGCAAGTTGATTTACGCACTCAAGTAAATGGACCCCTACCTATTGTAAATGCTACCGTAATTACCCAAATTGTTGGCTCTGTTAGCCAAATGGCACTCTCTCCTGAAGGTATTTGGCTGGTTAACGATCGTCATTTATTACGCCTTACAAAAAATTCATCTGATTTTTCTAAACTACGTTTAGAACTTACCGCTAAAATATCGTTACCAGAGCGCTTAGCGCAAACCATAGTGCACGATTTATCATTCTTAAATGGTAATTTGTATATAGCCTCTGAGCTAGGTGCATACTTTTTAGATTTAGATGACGAACTAAGACCTTTTCCTTTACCTAATGCAAATAACTCAGCCGTTTATAAGTTTATGAGTGATACCGATGGTGGGTTGTGGGTCTCAACTTACGGGCGGTTATTGTTCAGAGATAAAACTGGTGAGTGGCAATGGGTAGAGCCAAGCCAACTTGATCAAAGCATATGGTTTGCTGATATTTTTAGAGATGATAAAA
The DNA here is from genome assembly GCF_000497955.1 of Pseudoalteromonas sp. TAE56. Taxonomy (NCBI): domain Bacteria; kingdom Pseudomonadati; phylum Pseudomonadota; class Gammaproteobacteria; order Alteromonadales; family Pseudoalteromonadaceae; genus Pseudoalteromonas; species Pseudoalteromonas sp. TAE56. The sequence goes on along the minus strand of NZ_AUTN01000131.1, from coordinate 29,032 downwards.
ATAACGTTTGGTTAGCAAGTTTTAGTGAAGGCTTATGGCTTGCCCACGAAGGGCGAGTAGAAAGGCATTCAGCAGTTTCAAATATGACCGAATCTGTTATGGCTATTAGCCAAGCTCCCGATGGAAAACTGTGGGTTGCTAACAAAAGTGGCATTGGTTATTTCGATTTAGATAAAAGTTTTATTAATTTAGTTCCAAGTAGTAAATATGGATACGCGTCAGTACACGATCTCCAATTTGACGGTGAGCGATTATATATAGCCACTGGGCGTGGCTTATTTGTTTTTGAAAACAAGACACTCTATACAGTCCCTGGTCGAGCGCTTCGCGATAACCCGGTATTTGCAATAAGTCGCTCTAGTAAAGGCGGTTTTTGGATTGGTACAGGACGTGGTTTATACCGATTAAATTATGCTGGTTTAACACCTTTTGCATATAACGCTTTTTTAGGTAGTAAGTTTATTACCTACGTATTGGATAAAACAAATTTTGGTGTGATTGGTACTAGTAAAGGCGCATATTACTTTACAGACCGTGGCATTGAAAAAATTGGTGACCAAACAACACTTGAAAGTGCATACGTAACTAGCGTGCTACATATAGATGGCGTGGGTATTTTAATTGGCTCTCTTAACGATGGGCTTTTTTACAGAAGTACACAAGGGCAGTGGCGCCAACTCGATGCAGCTAATGGTTTACCGTATGGTTCTATATTCAGCCTAGAATATGATGAAAAGTTAAAACATGTTTGGGTAAGCACCATGAAAGGTGTTTACAGAATGCCTGTAGCGCAATTTAAAACAGAGATAAAAAGCTTAAAAGTTGAAGAAGTAATTTCATCTTTTGACCGCCAACTCGATGGTAAAGCGAATCAATGTTGTAGTGGACTAGGGCATGATGCAGTAGCTGACACTGGCAATTCTATTTGGTATCCAAGCTTACAAGGTGTTGTTGAAATCCCTAAAAATGTAGAGCTATTTGGCGTGCTGGCATTAAAGCCAACAATTGAAACAATAACAACACCACTTCGTCATTTAACCACCGCTGCACTTGGTAAAAAACCATCATTAGAGACAGACGAACGTGATATAACGCTTACTTACACTGCTATTGATTACTATGCACCAAACAGTATTGAATTTAGATATAAACTAAGTGGCTTAGATAGTGACTGGCGCTATGCTAATACTCGACGTGAAGCTATTTATACTAACTTACCTCCAGGTTCGTTTTTGTTTCAATTAGAAGCAAAACGCCAGGGTGAAGACTGGGCTAAAGCACAAGAGGTAGAGTACGGTTTTGTAGTGCCTGAGCGCTTTGATGAAACCATTTACTTTAGGCTTTTAATTACCAGTGGCTTTATTTTGCTTTTTTATCTCATTTTTTGGGTGTTTAGAGCGCAAGAGCGCAGAAAACAAGAAGCATTAGAGGGCTTGATCACCGAGCGTACCCTAGAGCTTCGTCAAGCTAATGATAAATTAGGCCAAGTGAATTCACAGCTTAAATTAGTTAGTCACTCAGATGAGCTAACAGGGCTTCGTAGTCGTCGCTTTTTGTTTGATCAACTCCCTAAAGATATTGAACACTTTCAACGTAATTCACAATCGCTGCAGGCACAAGGCAAGTCACTGGTGCTGGTAATTATTAACTTTGATAACTTCAGTCGTATTAACGATGCCTACGGCCCAATTGCTGGTGATAGCTGCTTACAACAAATGGCTGCATTATTAAATTCACGTACGCAGGGCTCTGACTATGTGGCGCGTTGGAGTGGTGATGAGTTTTTATTATTATTACGTGACTTCAAATGTAATAAAATAGACAGCTACGCAGCGGATCTTTGTAAAGTAATCGCGGCTAATTCATTCCAATTACCAAATGGAAAAACAACTAATATTACAGCTTCAATTGGGTGGTCATTCTATCCGTTACCACTTCTAGGTGGGCAGGTAATTAGTTGGGAGACATCTATTAACCTAGCGGATATTTCACTGCACCAAGTTAAAAAGCGCGGTGGTGATGGTGTTGCAAACATTACGTTTGATGATCAGCTTGATGCATTTGAGTTTGAACAAAATTCTAACGTTGATCAACAATTGGGTATTTTACAAAGTAATGGTTTAGCTGATATTAAAGTGTGGATGCGCTGATGAGCAATATTTGACATTAAAAAAGGAGCCTAGGCTCCTTTTTTAATGTGCTGAACTTTAGATGTATAGGAAGTTAATTTATAAATGCTTTAATAGCAGTTAATATACCTTGCTCGCCTAGTCCCATTTCATTGTGCATTTCATCTTGGGTGCCGTGTTTAATAAACTCATCAGGAATACCTAAGTTAAGGATATTAATATTAGCTTTTAGCGTTGCTAAAAATTCGTTAACTGCAGAGCCGGCACCGCCAGCAATCGCATTATCTTCAAGCGTAACAATTACATCGTGGCTAGTTGCAAGCTCATTTAAAAGTGCAGTATCAAGTGGTTTAATAAAACGCATATTAACAAGCGTTGCATCTAATTCATCTGCAGCAAGCTGTGCATTTTCAAGTAATGTACCGAACGATAAAATGGCAATTTTACTGCCTTCCTTAATTGTATCCGCCTTACCTATTTCAAGTAGTTGCATAGTGCTTTCAATGTCTGCAGTACCTGCACTACCTCGAGGGTAACGAACTGCAACAGGGCAGTTTGTTTTATAACCGGTGTATAGCATTTGGCGGCATTCGTTGGTATCGCTTGGTGCCATAATTATCATATTTGGAATGCAGCGCATAAAGCTTAAATCGTACGCACCTTGATGAGTTTCACCGTCGGCTCCAACAATACCTGCGCGGTCAATGGCAAATAATACAGGTAAGTTTTGCAGTGCAACATCATGTATTAATTGGTCATACGCACGTTGTAAAAAGCTTGAGTAAATAGCAACAACAGGTTTTAAACCTTCACAGGCAAAGCCAGCGGCTAAAGTAACGGCATGCTGTTCAGCAATAGCTACATCAAAGTATTGATCTGGATGCTCTTTAGAAAAACGTACCATGCCTGAACCTTCGCGCATTGCAGGCGTGATAGCCATTAACTTGCTGTCTTGTTCGGCCATATCGCATAACCAATCGCCGAATACTTTTGAAAAAGTAGCAGCACTAGGTTTAGATTTAGGAAGACTAGTTGTGCTCGGATCGAATTTTGGTACACCATGGTAGCCAATAGGATCGGCTTCAGCCGGTTTGTAGCCCTTACCTTTTTGCGTTTTTATATGTAAAAGCTGTGGGCCTTTTAAATTACGCATATTACGCAGCGTATCAACAAGCATGTTTACATCGTGACCATCAATGGGACCAATGTAATTTAGGCCTAATTCTTCAAAGAAGGTACCCGGGATCATCATACCTTTAATGTGCTCTTCCATTTTACTGGCAAGTTGCTTTACCGGAGGCACTCCTGAGAGTAACTTTTTACTACCTTCACGAATGTTTGTATAAAAGCTACCTGATAAAATTCGAGCAAAGTGATTTGTTAATGCGCCAACATTTTCAGAAATCGACATTTCGTTATCATTTAAAATAATAAGCATGTCTGATTTTACATCACCTAAATGATTCATTGCTTCAAATGCCATGCCTGCGGTTATAGCTCCATCACCAATAATGGCTACAGACTTTCGACCTTTACCTTCTTTTTGTGCGGCAATAGACATACCTAAAGCAGCTGAAATAGAGGTGCTCGAATGGCCTACGCTAAACGTATCGTATTGGCTTTCATCACGAAAAGGAAAAGGGTGCAAACCGTCTTTTTGGCGAATAGTGTGCATTTGGTCGCGACGACCAGTAAGGATTTTATGCGGATAAGCTTGATGACCCACATCCCAAACTAGGCGATCATCTGGAGTGTTATAAACATAATGCAGCGCAACGGTTAGTTCAACCGTCCCTAAACCAGAAGCTAGATGACCGCTACTTTGCGATACTGAGTTGAGTAAATAATCGCGCAGCTCATTGCTAAATGCAGGGAGTTTGTCTTGCGCTAAGTCGCGCAATTGGGCTGGCTCGTCAACCAAATTAAGTAATGGATACTTGCTACTATCAAGTGTCATGGTTTTATTTATATCCTTCGCTAACATTAATTTGATTCAAAGCTATTACGAATAATTAATGTTGGGTAATAATGTCAGTGCTAATTGCAATACGTATGAGCAAAAATTAGTGGTCACGCTCAATTAGATAATTTGCTAGCGACGCAAGAAGTGTTGTGTCAGCATCTATATTTGCCAACGCTTCATGGGCTTGTTGTATTAAATTCTGCGCCTTTACTTTAGCGCCTAGCATACCTAATAACGCCGGATATGTCGCTTTATTCGCGGCAATATCGGAGCCTTGCGGCTTACCTAAAGTAACCGTATCGCCTTCAACATCTAAAATGTCGTCGTGTACTTGAAATGCTAGCCCTATAGCATACCCAAAAACACTTAAGTTTTCTAAGGTTTGTTGATCTGCCTTTTCACTGCACAGTGCACCAAGTGTAATTGCGCAATTAATTAGAGCCCCAGTTTTTAGTTTATGTATTCGCTCAAGCTCTTGTACGGTAATTACTTTATCCGTAGCAGCTATATCGAGGCCTTGTCCGCCAACCATACCTTGTAGACCTGATGCTTGGGCTAATTGTGCAATCATTTTTACTTGTGTTTGTGATGAGCATTCAAATTTGTGATTTGCAATAAGCTCAAAGGCAAGAGTTTGTAGAGCATCACCGGCTAAAATTGCGTTTGCCTCGCCAAATTCTATGTGGCAAGTAGGGCGTCCGCGACGTAAATCGTCATCGTCCATTGCAGGTAAGTCGTCATGAACTAACGAATAGCTATGAATGCACTCAATTGCAGCAGCAAGTACGTTTAAGTCTTGTTGGTTTGCGCCTAGCATTTTACCTGTGGCATAAACTAAAAATGGACGTAATCTTTTACCCCCATTAAATAATCCATACTGGGTGGCGTTCTTTACAGTTTCTTCTGTATCGAGAGGCTGTTTAAAATGCAGTTGTAAAGTTGCTACTACATCTTTTTGAGCACGTTCAATATGATTTTTTATGCTCACAGCTATTCCATATCACTATCAAAATTTGTAAGTACTGACTTTTCGCCATTCCCCATCAAAATTGATACTTTTTGCTCTGCTTGCTGTAATTTCCCTGATGAAGCACTTGCTAATGCAATTCCACGCTCAAATTGCTTTAACGATTGCTCAAGCGATAAGTCACCTTGTTCCATGTCACTAACGATTGTAGATAATTCTTCTAGTGCTTGTTCGAAACTTAAGTTTTCAGGTTTTTTAGTCGCCATCTTTATTTCAGCTTACATAATAAATTTAGGGGTCAATTTTAGGGGGAATGCTAAACTAGGTCAAAGGATGATATTGGTTTTTTACCTTTATCACGTTAAATTATATTTCAAGTGCACTAATAAAGCCTTAATAGCGGTCTGTTGGTTTAATAAATCAATTGATAATTAGGTAGCCTCTATAACTTGATCTAAGATAGTGCTAAAGGCTGCTTTTTATGTTTATTTATAAAAATGGCTTAAGCAATTCAATATGTTGCCGATAAGCAGTTAATAATAAAAGTTTATGATAAGGCCATTAAGCATGAAACTTCTGGAGGAAATGTGGATTTAGCAACCATAATTGGGATCCTAGGCGCAATTGGCTTAATTGTCATGTCTATGTTTATGAGTAGTAGCGGTGAAATGGCTATGTTTGCCGATGCCCCTTCAAGTGTAATTGTATTTGGTGGTTCGCTCTTTATTGTTTTATCAAACTTCACCATGTCGCAATTTTTGGGGATAGGTAAAGTTGTTGCTAAAGCGTTTATGTTTAAAATTGAAACGCCAGAAGAACTTATTGAAAAAGCTGTAGAGCTTGCTGATTCAGCTCGTAAAGGAGGCTTTTTAGCACTCGAAGAAGCTGAAATCCCAAATCCATTTATGCGCAAAGGCGTCGACATGCTTGTTGACGGACATGATGCAGATGTAGTTCGCGCTACACTTCAAAAAGATATTTCTCTAACCACGACTCGCCATGAAATGGGCGCAGGTTTATTTAAGTCATTAGCCGATATAGCACCAGCAATGGGAATGATTGGCACCCTAATTGGCTTAGTTGCAATGTTATCTAACATGGATGACCCAAAAGCAATTGGCCCGGCAATGGCGGTAGCACTATTAACAACTTTATATGGCGCGTTTTTAGCTAATGTTGTAGCAATCCCAATTCAGGTAAAACTTGAACTGCGTAAAGACGAAGAAGCTATGAATCAACGTTTAATTTTAGATGCTATTTTAGGTATTCAAGATGGTCAAAATCCAAAAGTAATCGAAGGTATTTTGAAAAATTACTTAGCTGAATCTAAGCGCAAAGTAGATACCGAGGAGTAACTATGTCTGATCAAGAGTGCAAATGTCCACCACCAGGCTTACCTGCATGGATGGGAACTTTTGCCGATTTAATGTCATTATTAATGTGCTTCTTTGTACTCTTGCTTGCGTTTTCAGAAATGGATGTACTTAAATTTAAACAAATAGCAGGCTCAATGAAGTTTGCTTTTGGTGTACAGAATAAAATTGAAGTAAAAGATATCCCCAAAGGTACCTCTGTTATTGCCATGGAGTTTACTCCAGGTAAACCAGAACCAACCCCAATAGAAACCATTCAGCAACAAACTGTAGAAATGACCCAGCAAATGCTTGAATTTCAAGCAGGTGATGAAAGCTCCGCTGGTGGTAGGCAAGAGCAGCGAGGAGATAAACGAGGGGGGGAATCTCGTAGCACATCGCAAGAACAATCGTCAGAGCAAGCAACTTCAGCTGCCGATCAGGAACAAACTAACGAGCTTGTTAAAAAAATAGCGCAGCAGCTTGAAAAGCAAATTATAGATGGTGCAATAGAGCTTGAATCTTTAGGGCAGCAAATTATTATTCGTATTCGTGAAAATGGTTCATTTCCCTCAGGGAGTGCGTTTTTACAACCTAAGTTTAAACCTATTATTCAAGATATTGGTGTGCTGTTAAAGGATGTACCTGGTGAAATTACTGTTTCGGGACATACCGACGATTTTCAGGTTTCAAATGAGTTATATATTAATAATTGGGACTTATCGTCAAAGCGTGCTGTAGCAGTAGCAAGCGAACTGCAAACAGTGCAAGGGTTTGATAAAAATCGGATGATGGTAGTAGGGCGCGCTGATACTCGTCCACTTGTTCCAAACGATTCAAATGAAGATCGCCGAAGAAACCGTCGGGTAGAAATATCAATCCTGCAAGGTAAGGCTAAAGAGTCTGCTCCTATTGATGTGCGCTAAGTTATTGCTTGTGTTATATTTCACTATGTTTGTTTTAATTTAAGGTACTTAATTGCCTTAAGTATCTTGGCAATTTCATCATTTTAGCTTACAGTACATTTCCTTAACATATGTAATGGAGTGCCTGTGAAAATAATCAATAAATATTGCGACATGCCGGGTAATGGTGATGGTACTGATGACGATAAAAAAACAAAATAGGGCAGAGTATTTTGCCTGAATGGTTTTTATATATTGTTAGTATTTTAAGCAAAAGCTGGGTTTTAATGCTAAGTCCGGCTATTTTTATATTTTTTGTATTTAAAGATCGCCTAGCCTTTCGATTTGTATTACTTACCGCAGCTTTTTTCCTCTTTGGTAACCTAACTGCTTCAAGCCTACGAGCGTTTGATGACATTTATATTTATCGTTATTTAGTTTGGGCGATCACAGATATTATTTGGATGGCACTCATAGCTTACTGGGGTATAAAGGATAAAGTTTATTTATGGCAATGTGTTATTGGGCAACTAGTTGTTATTGGCGCACCTATATTACAACTATTCCGATTAGTTGATCGCCATTTGTGGGATTTAGCTTACAGTACCGTTATTTATCAGACCCTAATGCCATTTATCAATATTGCCACGGTGGTTGTATGCTATTTACCTTTAATTATCCTTTTCACTAAGCAAGGTAGTGTAAGGTCAAAAATAGAAAACTCCCCACCTTCAAAATAGCTGTGCTAAACTACTGTTTATATAAACAGTGAGTGAGCGACTCCCATGAAACTCTACATTGCAGAAAAACCATCACTAGGCAGAGCAATTGCTGATGCCTTACCAAAACCACATAAAAAACATGATGGTTATATAGAAGTCGCTAATGGCGATTGTGTATCGTGGTGTATTGGGCATTTGCTAGAACAAGCAGAACCCGATGACTATGATGAGTGCTTTAAAAAATGGCAGTTTGAACACTTACCTATAATACCTGAACAGTGGAAGTTAAAAGCCAAAACCAAAACTCGCAAACAGCTCACTGTTTTAAAAAAATTAATTAAACAGGCCTCGCAACTTATTCACGCTGGCGATCCAGACCGTGAAGGCCAGCTACTAGTCGATCAAGTAATAGAAGAAGCCAAAATAAGTCAGGCTAAAAAGCAGAGTACGCAACGTTTACTCATTAGTGATTTAAATTTGTCCGCAGTAAAAAAATCACTGGGTACTATGCGCTCTAATCGAGATTTTATTCCGTTAAGTGTATCTGCCTTAGCGCGCTCCCGTGCTGATTGGCTATTTGGTATGAATTTAACGCGTGCATATACGTTAGCAGGGCAAAAAGCAGGGTTTGGTAATGTACTTTCGGTAGGGCGAGTACAAACCCCTATTCTAGGTCTTGTTGTTAATAGAGATAACGAAATAGCACACTTTGTGTCTAGGCCTTTTTACGATGTATTAGCGCATTTGCTTACTCCAGATAATCAACCTTTCGCTGCTAAGTGGATCCCTAGTAAAGCATGTGAGCCACACCAAGATGAAGAAGGGCGAATACTTAATAAAGCACTTGCAGAAAATGTTGCATCACGTATTACAAAGCAAAATGCTGAGCTTACGGCACTTGAGCAAAAACAAAAAAAGCAAAGTGCTCCATTACCTTATAATTTATCTGCTCTGCAAATAGATGCAGCTAAAGCATTTGGCATGCCTGCTCAAAAAGTGTTAGATATTTGCCAAATACTTTATGAACGACATAAATTAATAACTCACTAAAGCTATTTACTTACTAATATGTAATTGTTGACTTTTAAAGTTGAGAATTAGTTACTTTTATTAGAGTGAGTTATTTAATGACAACCTTCAGGGCAGAGACAACAAGCTTTAAAAATTATACTTATAGAACCCCTATAGTCGTAGCAGATGAATTTGGAGAATTAACAGTAAAGCATAGCCAGTATGATCGTGGTGTTCTTATAAAAAAATTAGTTTTGTTAAACGAAGTTGGTTACGACAAAAATAATAAATTAGTTTCATTTAAGCCAATAGATATTGTGAATGAATTTATACTTTCGCACCACTTAGATGATGGCAAGCTAGAGTCATCTCAATTAGCTCAAGGTATGGCACATTACTTTCAGTTTATTATTGAGCATCAAAAAAAGTGGGATGATGATTATGATGCTGACGTCTATGATCCAATATATGACGAGCCTAGACCAAGTTGGGACTATTTCCCTAAACGTAAGGTCGAACGGCTTACTTATAAGTATAGGGATGCACTTAAAAAGCTTGTTATCGACCCTACGAATAAAGAGAACAGTTTAGCAAGTACAACAGCTAAGGCTTATATTTCTTCAGTAGTTAGGTTCTACAAATATTATCTACGTAAGGGGCTAAAATTTAATAACCCTCCTTTCTCGCATGAAATTATTACGTTAAATCTGCAATCCTCTTCAACGAGTATGAACTCATTCCACCAAAAAGTAATTCATACAACGGATCTTCGTCTGAGCTTTAGTAAACCTCAAGTTAGTAGCGGTATGGCTCTTGAAAACTGTCGTCGTGACTTAAGGCCAATGAGTGATAAACAATGGATGGTAGCTCAAAATATTTTGACAAAATCAAAACGTGTAATTCGTTTTGGTCAAGACGAAAATAAAACGGCTTCGTTGCCTATTGAGTTTTCACTAGGTTTTATGATTTGTCGTTATACAGGACTTCGAAGAGAAGAAATGGCTAGCCTCCATTTAGGGCAAATTATCAAGCCTAAAAAAGTTATCAAAGAAGGCGAAGAAGTTTATGAAAATGATATTTTAAGATTGAGTGTGGGCGATGGATATGGCTCTTTGACTAAAACTAAAGGTAAAGGTAACAAACCAAGAAAAACTATTATTCCAGCACGGTTAATGGAAGAAATTTATAATTACACCCAATCAGAACGATATTTTAAACGCTTGAACAAATTTAATGATTTTTGCAGAGTCCAAGTTGAAAAAGGTAATACATCTATTTTTGAAGGTGATGATGCTATTGATAAAACTAAAGAGTATCTTTTTATAACGCAAACTGGTGTTCCTTTATTTACTAGACCAAGTGATTTTACAGGGCGTTGGATCGAAGTCAGAAATACAATCAACAACATGCTTGATTTAGAGCATAAAACACTAGCTTCAATACATAACCTTCGTTCTACGTTTGCTGTTGATATATTTAGACGTTTGTTACGTAACCATGTTAAGCCTGATATTTCATTAGATTATGTAGCTTCACTTCTTGGCCATGAAGACCGTCAAACCACTATGGAGTATTTGAAAATTGCACAGAATGCTCCTACTGGAGATGAGATATATGAAGATGTATTAACTTATTTAGGGGTTTTGAATGGTTTTACTGAACAAATTAATATTAAATTAGATGGGAATATTAATGGCGCGTAAACGTGTAAACCTCGAAACAACAATAACGCTTAAAACAGCATCTATAGATATTTTAAACATCGAAGATATGGTTTGTTTTAACAAAACGGGAGGAAAGTTTGAATTTAAACGATTACGTTACCGAGGTGTTCCCACAACGATTGAGGCCGGTAAAAGAAAGGGGGAATTTAAGACTCCTGAGTTGATTTTAGCTAATCGTGATGACTTTATACGTGCCGTCTATAAGATTAAACCAGATAGCCCTTCTTGTACTTTTCATAGTCATGTAAAAGTCGGCTTAGTCTCGTACTTAAGGTATATTGACGAGTATAGCTCGCAGTCTACGCCTTTTTCCTTAGATGAAATGAACAGATGTATTAAACATTTCAATCAGCTTGCCTTGCAAGGTGTAACCACCTCAAGAGCGAGCCGAGTTCGTGCTGCTTTGTCTATTATTTTAAAAGGATTTAGTCGTACTCATGATGCTGAAAAATTAGCTTTAGTATCTAATTATCAAGCTAGCGGCAAACAATGTGCGTATGATATTGAAACTGAACTAAAGCCCGTTTCACGCCTTCTTATCAAAGGTTACCTCGAACTTATTCAACATATAAAAAATGATACACATCCAGAAGTACATCCTTTTTTTGATGAGCATTTATTCAATAACATGGTAGAAAAATTTGGGTGGAAGAATATAAATATAAAAAAAAATGCGTTCAAACACGCGATGTTGATAAATAACGTTATAAAAAGCCAAAAAGATTTTAGTGATAGGATCTTGCAACGTCAGGCATTATTTAATCAGGCCTCTCGCTGCGCCTTATATTTATTTTTTATGTGGACAGGTATGAATGATTCTGTTTTAAAGAAAATGAAGCGTAGTGACATTTCCTTTAAAAGTGTTGGTTCTGATGTATATGTTTTTGAAGGTGTCAAAGGAAGAGCCAATTACAAGAGTGTTGATCACTCGTTAGGTTTTTCTAAATACGCAAAAAACTTGATAACAGACTGGCTTGAAGTATCAAAAGCTCATTTTATATTAGCAGGTATCAATGATATTGAAGATCAACCATTCATTCCGTTTGTTGATTCGAATTTGAAAATTAAGGACTTTTCGGATCATGGTGCAGGTTCGGATAGGATCAATAAACTTATCGGGAAATTATTTCCTTTTAGGATCAACTCTTCACGATTTCGCAAAACTAAATCAGATATCTTAATGCGCGTAACTGAAGATATGTACCTTGTTTCACAGGGGTTGAACAATACAGTAAATGTTGTTGCTAGTTCCTATTCATCAGGTGTAAAAGCTGATCATGAACGACATTTATCTGCCACATTTGAATCATTAGCCTTAATTAGTAAAGGTAATTCCATCAAAGATTCAGTGAATAATGCCAAGGTACTCCATAGTGATATATTATCTGATTATGACTATAAGCAACGTTTAAAGCGCAATGATATACAAGTGAGCACTATTTCTCCACATGGCATCCGGTGCTCTGGAGATAAAGGCAAAAAGGAACTTATCGTGCGTAAATATAAGAATTTAGCAATAGAAGTCAAAGAAGATGAGAAAAAATGCACAGATTTCTTATCGTGTTTTAACTGCGAAAACCATGTTTTAATCGCATCAGAATCTGATATTTGGTTAATGCTATCATTTTATGAACAAGTGGTTGAACTAAAAAATATACCTTCTCAAAATTCCATTCCCAAAGAAAAGCTATACCAATTAGAGGCAATACTGAACAGAACGTTAGATAGATTTAAACAGAAAGCACCAAAAGAATATGCCGGTGCAGAATTGAAAATGACTAAATCTGATCATCCCTTATTTATGGGAGTGAGAGGGCTTAACGATACTTTGCAGGTTTTTAATGTTTAATACTTTAGAAAAATTAGAGGATGAGTTTAAAAACAATCCTTTTATATCATTTGATTCTGATGGAAATGGTATCTCTCGTATATTTGACGATAAATGGGATTTTGTTTCACGCCGAGAATCAACTCGTTATGTTCTTTTTCACAAACTTCCTCCCGAACATAAGAAAAATATACAAAGCTTTACTGCTAAATTGTCCTTTTTAGAAATGGATCAAGCGATAGACAATTATGTGCCAGTAGCAAAACTACTAAGAACAAAAAAACTTTTGTGGGCAATTACAAAAATATGGGGGAAATCAGATTTTTCACTTCTTTCGAACAACATAGAGTGGCTTAAGTTTAAGGAAAATATTAAAAGGAGAATGCCGTTAGGTTCCCTTAAACAAATATCTACTACTTTGAGGCGCTTGAGTAATGCAGGATTATTAAATAGATACATAGACTGTAAAGCCTTTAATGAGTTATCAAATGAGAAAAAAAGCAAACAACATTTATCTATCCCTACAACGATATATTCTCAACTTCTTCAACAAGCCGTAGAAGTCATTGAGGTATATCATCCACATAGGTACGAAATCTCAACGGTTATGAGAAAAACGATAGCTCATTTTGATAACGATCTACTTAAAAGAATACACGTTCATAGGTTAGATGAAAATGGAGCAAAATACTTTAATTATACTATGGTGAAATATGGTAATGAACTTGGAAAAGGAATACCTAATTTTAGATTTCACCTTAAAGGTGAATGGATTAAAAGTATAGTAAAGTATTGCTTAATGGTTGTTGTGATGTTTACTGGCATGAGAAGTCGAGAATCGCGAACTACTAATCCAAATAGCTATAAGGTATTCGCTGGTATACCAATGCTGTGTGGTAATACATATAAAAGTAATAAAGGAGTAGCAAAGAAAGAGGTATGGGTAACCCACCCTATAGCCTTAAAAGCATTAGAGCTTGTCCACGAGGCTACTATGTATGCAAGAGAACATTTTAGAAATGCCTTAGAAGAAAACTTTACCGAAGGCTTAATTAGTAAAGATGAATATGATCGAGGTTCGGAAGAACTAGCGTCGTCATTTATTACAACGAGTTTGAGTAGTGAAAGATATAACAAAGTATTGTCTGGTTATATCTTATCAGTTGGGAGCAAAGATTTTTTGAATCTAAAACAACTTAAAATAAAGGCAACTCATGAAGAGGTTGAAGAGTTTAATTTATTAAACCCTGACTGGTATGGTGAATTAAAAATAGGTGGTTCACTACCTAAATTGTCTTTACATGATCTAAGGCGCTCTTTTGCGGTTTTTATGGTAAGGAATAAGTTAGGAAATATACAAACAATTAAGCACCAGCTAAAACATAAAAATATTAACATGAGTAATTGGTATGCAAATAATGCTGAACTTATTCGGTCTGAGGATTTATTAATTGACAAAGACTTAATGAGTGAAGTTGATAAAACGACGCAGAGCCTAGCTATTGAAGCATTTGATGATATTTATAATGGTACTCAAAGTTTATCCGGTGGAGGGAGTGTTCGTATTATAGAAGAGAGAAAAAAATTACTCGGTAAAGGCGAAACTATAGTTTTATCTCGCGATGAATTAGAGTCATTAGTTCGTAATGGCACAAAGTCGATAGTATTATTACCAACAGGAGGTTACTGTACTAACTCATCATGTGAAAGAGTTTGCTCAATTGAGTCATTTGTAGCAGAGAGTAAGCCATGCCAACACTTAATAATTACCGATAAAAGCGCAAAACAAATGGCTGCACAACGTAAACGGTTAATCGTAGCTTTTGAAAGTTTAAATGAAATGGAAGACTATGCATATAGCCGTATTCTTATTGGCTACACTGTAAAAATTCGTCAACTTGAGCAAACGCTAAAATCACACAATATTGATTTTGAGCCCTTTATATACACTATCAAGGCAAATCATGAGTAGAGATAAACAAATAACAGAAGCTCGCTTACATGAAGCCTTACAGCGACTCTTAGATGGTCAGCAGCGGCACGTGAAGAGAAATGGCCGGTTGACACTAAATAAAATCAATACCGAAGCTCAGCTTGGAAATAGTTATATCCATAAATTTTCTGATTTCGTAGAGCACGCAAAACCTTTAATTAAGAAATATAATGATAACCGAGAAAGACTGATGGTAGTCGGGTTAGATATTGAAATTAATACCTCACTATCTGAAGTAGACAAGTTAAAGTCAGAGTTACAAAGAGAACGAGCTTTAAAACAAAAGTATCGTAAAGAGCGAGATAATGCGCTTCAAGCAAGAAGCTTACTAGAACAAGCTTACTCAGAGCTGGTTAAAAGAGTTGCTGACTTACAGGATGAACGACAAGTGCATGAATACGTTGTTTCACCAATTAAACGATAACTTACTATTTTTATAGTCCTACCTTCATCGATACCGCTAACTATTATCACATCTAATAAAATTTATTCTTTTGTGATTCATTAACAGCACTGTGATTTTGAAACGATATTTGATATCGTTTCAAAAAATAATATTGAAAGCATTAATATGACTTTGATTTCAGGTATTAACAGAGGTAACTGCATTCTAAGCTCTATGGCTAAAGAGCGAGTCAAGAGTGGGATTATAGATCAAGCTCAAATTTTAGGTATCAAAAGCGCATACACGGTCGTTTTTGATGGTTCTGAATGGGATGGTGAACCATTGGTGTTAAGTAGTTCTAGACAGCCTTATGAACCGCGTATTTTCAAAAGTTTAGACGGGGCTTTAGCTGAGTTGTTGCGTATAGGTCTAACTGAAGCATCAATCAAAATTACTGAAAAAACTGACGCAGAATAAAATCAGTATTACCTAAATCAAGAAAATAAATTCGGATACACAAAATGACAATTAAAGAAGAAACACTTCATTCGAACATCGAGACTGTGAATAGTAAGCAACTTGCAGTCCTAAAAAAGCATTTCCCTCAATGTTTTGATAAATCTGAAAATTTCATTCAAGAGAAAATGCTTGAAGTTGTTAATGCAAATGAAGTTGAGCTTTCAAAAGAATCATACACGTTAAACTGGCTTGGTAAGTCTTATGCTCGACTATTGACTAATCTCCCTCCTAAAACATTGATCAATGAAGACACTGCACATAACCAGTTAGAGCAGAATAAGAACAGTAAAAACCTGCTTATAAAGGGCGATAACCTTGAAGTGCTTAAGCATATGGTTAACGCATATAGTGAGAAGGTAAAGATGATTTATATCGATCCTCCTTACAACACTGGTTCTGATGGTTTTGTTTATAATGATGATCGTAAATTTACAAAAGAACAATTGATGGATCTTGCAGGTGTCGACTTTGATGAAGCCTCACGTATTCTAGAGTTTACTGATAAAGGTTCGAGTAGTCATAGTGCTTGGCTTACTTTCATGTATCCTCGGCTTTATATTGCTAAAGAGTTACTTCAAGAAGATGGTGTTATATGTATTTCCATCGATGAAAATGAAGTGAACCAATTAAAGTTGCTATGTGATGAAATTTTTGGAGAAAGTAACTTTTGTAGTCAATTCGTTGTAAAAAGCAATCCTCGTGGTAGTCAATCAAATAATTTCTCAGCAAGCCAACACGAGTATGTTATTTGTTATGCCCGCGCAGCTTATAAAGCTAAGGAGTTTCGCGTTTCTCTAGGCTCTTCAATGGAAGCTGAATACAATTTAACGGATGAGGGTGGAAGGTATCGATTATTGGGCCTAAGATTGAGAGGAGGGTCATGGCGTAGAGAACAAAGACCACTACTCCACTATCCTATTTATATCACCCAGGATGGGGAATTATCACTTAATAATAACTCTGGCGAAGTTATATTCCCAATTAAACCAACTACAGAAGAAGATGGTACATGGAGGTGGTCAAAAGATAAGTTTACAAAAGATAAACATCTACTGGTTGCAAAGAAAGTAAAAAGAAACAGTAGTGAAGTGTGGGATATTTTTACTAAAGATTATTTAAATAGCTCTGAAAGTGGTAGTCAAAAAGGTACTAAACCAAAATCTATTTTGGATGGACCAGAAATGAATTATCAAAATGGTACAAACGAGCTAAAGGACTTGTTTTCTGGGAATAATCCTTTTCCATTTCCTAAACCAACAACGTTAGTTAAAAAGTTTATAGAAATGGTAACTGATTCTACTAGTTGTACTGTTTTAGATTTCTTTTCAGGCTCAGGCACAACAGCTCACAGCGTTTTCAGTTTCAATATAGATAATGATACTAATCATCGCTTTATTTCTATTCAATTAAATGAAAAAAATAAACTCGCTGAGAAATATGGCTATGAGACAATTTTTGATATTACAAAAGCGAGAATTATCAAGGCATCTGAAAAAATTAGTAAAGAAAACCCTGAGCACCAAGGTGATCTAGGATTCAAAATATTTGAAACGATAAAAGATTTTAGGGTTGAAGATGATAAAGAGCTCTCTTTAATGACGATGACAATGTTTGATGATGTGATGTTGACTGATGAGCAGTACCATACGCTTCTTACTACTTGGCGTTTATATGATGGAAGTGACTTAACGACTCCAGTTCGAGATATTGATCTAGATAATTATACCGCTCACCTTTGCGACAATCGCTTGTATATGATTGCCTCTGATTTCTCTAGTGATGCTTTGAAATCCCTTCTTTCTAAGCTTGATACAGACAAGGAGTTCTCGCCTAACAAGATTGTTTTCTTTGGTAAAAACTTTGATAGCGTGAAGCAAATGGAGCTAAATGAAGCCCTAAAAAGTTATGCTAATAAAAAGTCATTAGAAATTGCTCTGGTAGGAAGAAACTAATGTCAAAGGGATTCACATTTGAGAAAAACCTGCCACATCAAAAAGCAGGTGTAGATGCATTGATGAGTATGTTTGTCGGAGCTGAACCTCAACAATCAGTCGATCCTATCGTTCGCTTTAGAGCAAATCCTGCTCTTAGTATTACAGACCCTCAATATTATGCGAACATAAAAACAGTTCAAGAATTCAATGGAATCGAACATAAAAGAGAACATTACAATGCTAAAAGCAATGTAATTGATATCTCGATGGAAACAGGCACAGGTAAGACTTATACTTATGCTAAATCCATGTATGATCTCAACAAAGCATTTGGTATCAATAAGTTTATTGTGATTGTCCCTACGCTTTCAATCAAAGCAGGTACAGTTAACTTTCTGAAAAGTGATGCACTTAAAGAGCATTTCCGTGATGATTATGAGCGAGAATTAAAAACTTATGTCGTGGAGAGTCAAAAAAGCTCTAGTAAGAATACTAAATCTTTTATGCCTCAAGCGGTTCATGATTTTGTAGAGGCAAACAATTTTAATAAAAAGCATATCCACGTATTGATTATCAACTCTGGAATGATTAACTCAAAATCATTGGTTGAGACTTACGACACAGGATTGTTAGATAACAAATTCGATACACCTATTGATGCTATCAGTGCCGTAAGACCGTTTATTATAATTGATGAACCTCACAAGTTCCCTACTGCTAAAAAAACATGGGAGAACATCAGTAAGCTTAATGCTCAATACATTATTCGTTTTGGTGCAACTTTCAACGAAGACTACGAGAATTTAGTTTATCGCTTAACGGCTGTTGATGCGTTCAACAATGACCTAGTAAAAGGGATTAACGCCTTTATTGAAGATGTGGTTGGTGATGATTTCGCAAATCTTAAACTTATTAAATCTTCGGCTCAGGAAGCAACATTTGAGTTAAACGAAAGTGAAATTAAAACCGTTTATAAACTGGCTAAGGGTGAGCCATTATCAAAGACACATAGTGAGATTCATGATTTGTATATTGAATCACTTAATACCAAAATGGTTTTGTTAAGTAACGGTATTGAGCTTAAAGTTGGCAAGTCTATCAATCCTTATTCATATTCAGACACGCTCGAAGACAATATGATCCGTAAAGCGATTAAGGAGCACTTCAAGCTTGAACGTGAATTACTGACTCAACGTCCAAGAATTAAACCATTATCGCTTTTCTTCATTGATGATATTGAAGGTTATCGTGATGGCAACAACCTCTCAGGTAGCTTAAAAACTAAATTTGAAGAGTGGGTTGTCGCAGAGGCTAAAGAGTGCTTAAAAGTTGAAACTGATGCCTTTTACAGAGAATACTTAGAAAAGACTATCAAAGATGTGTCAGTTGTTCATGGTGGCTATTTTTCAAAAGATAATAGCGATAAAGATGAAAAGATCGAACAAGAAATAAGTGAAATTTTACACGATAAAGAGCTACTCCTTTCGTTAGATAATCCAAGACGTTTTATTTTTAGTAAATGGACACTTCGCGAAGGTTGGGATTCTCCTAATGTTTTCCAAATTTGTAAACTGCGCTCAAGCGGGAGCACAACATCAAAACTTCAAGAAGTTGGTCGGGGGCTTCGTCTACCTGTAAATGAGTATATGGGACGAGTGAAAGACCGTACATTCATGCTTAATTATTACGTAGATTTTACGGAAAAGGATTTTATAACTACTCTTGTTCAAGAGGTAAACGACTCTTCATTCAAAGAGACAGTGCCAAGTAAATTGACTCAAGAAATCAAAGATAAAATTACAGCCGAATACCCAAATTTATCTTCATTTAAAATTATGTCGGATCTGTTGGGTGAAGGTATTATTGACGAAAATGAAAATCTACTTGGTGCTGGTGCCTATACAAAACTGAAAGATAGATATCCTAAAGCATTCCCAACAGGCGTTAAACCTAACAAGATTAAGTTTGATAAGGGGGCTAAAAAAACTTCTAAGATGCGCGTTGGTAAGTTCGATGAGCTAAAAGAGCTTTGGGAGATGATTAACAAAAAAGCGATTTTAGAATACAAGATTGCAAGCGAAGATGACTTCCTTGAGCTGTTTAAAAAGTATCTGATTGAAGAGTCAGATAAGTTCAAGAAAACTGGCGTTCAGACTCGTATTGAAACTGTATACATCCATAATGATACAGCTATGTCTAAGTCAATGTTTGGTAACGATGATGATTTCACCAAGTTTTCTACTATGACTTACAAAGAGTTCCTTAATCGCTTATCACAAGAGGCCTTTATTAAATTGTCTACACTGCATAAAGCATTTGTAAGCGTGCAAAGCATTATAGATATAACTGACTATTTGAATATTCAAACAGTTCGAAAAATAAAATCAGGGTTCAGTAAGTTCTTGTTAAACAATTCATTTAATAAATTTCACTTGGACTATAACTTCATCACAAATGACGTTCATCCTACGAAGTTTACTGACGACAAAGGTGAATGGTTAAGTGAAGTTATGGCTAGCGATTTAGGTGTTCACACAGATGAAGTTAAACCTCCTGTGAAAAACTACCTATTTGAGGATGTGTTTTATGATTCAGATCTTGAAAAAAAGAATATTACTGAAGATGAGATTATCTCTGTAACTGTTTTTACCAAAATTCCGAAGAATTCACTTAAAATTCCTGTTGCTGGGGGATATTCTTACTCACCTGACTTTGCGTATATAATGGAAACAAGTAAAGGCGACTTTTTGAACTTCATCATTGAAACTAAAAACGTTGAAGGTAAAGATAATCTTCGTAAAGAAGAAGAGAGAAAAATAGAACATGCAAAATTACTATTTAAAAAGATAGACAAAAAAGTAAAGGTAGATTTCAAAACACAATTTGCTGATGACCGCATCTACGAGTTAATCAAGCAACATATATAATGAAATACGACTGCCCTTGTTATACAAGGGCAGTATTGAATTTTGTTAGTTATTTTCTTTATCAGGCGAACAAAATCTTTAACTCTTATTTAAATTATTTTTTATAGTACGACGAGATTGAGTTGATTTACGTCTTGTTTTTGGCTTGAAAGATGACTTTCCTTTACCTTTTAGAGCCTGAAAATCAATAGATTGAATATTCTGCACTAATTGGTTCAACTGTATTGTTAATGGTTGCATGAAGTTGTTATATGTCATCTCACGTTGATTGATTGATTCAAGTTGTGATTCCCAGTGCGCGGTCATATCAGGTACGACCATTTTTACAGGAAGTCCTGTAATTAATTCTTTGCCCACATCAGTGGCACGAATTTCTTTACCATTGCGTTTTAAAAACTGGCGTTTAAATAACAGTTCAATAATACCAGCTCTCGTTGCTTCAGTTCCAAGCCCATCAGTCTCACGCATTATTTTCTTTATCGATGAGTCTTGAACATACCTTGCAATACCTGTCATGGCAGATAGAAGCGATGCATCATTAAAGTACTTGGGTGGCGAAGTTTGTTTTTCAATAAGCTGGGCGTTAATACATTGAACCAGCTCATTTATTTTGACGTTTGGCAGTTTTTTAGCTGAAAAGTCATTATCTGAGTTTTTATTGTTTGATAATTTCGCTGGGAATAGTACTTTCCATCCTTGTGATATTACTTCTTTTTGTTTAGTAACGAATAGCCCACCTGAAATTTCTGTATCAATTTGTTTTTCTTGATATTCAAAATTTGAATAAAACTGAATTAAATATTGCCTTGCAATCAGCTCATAAATATTAGTTTGGAAAGAAGATAGATTACTCATATTTAACGTTTTACTTGTTGGTATTATTGCGTGGTGAGCGGTCACTTTTGAGTCATCCCACGCTCTACTTTTTAGGTTTAGATTTGCATTATCTACAGTTTCACCTAAGGCATTATGATTTGATTTAATGGCATTAGTAACTTGGTTAACTTCTTTTAAGTGCTCTTTAGGTAAGTGACGGCTGTCCGACCTCGGGTAGGTAATAAGTTGAAAACGCTCATAGAGCTCTTGGCATGTATCTAGTACATTTTGAGCGCTCATGCCAAAACGCTTTGAAGCATCAATTTGTAATGCAGATAAGCTATAAGGTAATGGGGGAGCTTGTTTCTTTATCGTCTCTTTAACATCAGTTACAACACCTTCTTTGTTTGTAATTTTTTCAACAACAGTCTCTACTAATTTTTTTGAAACTACATGGTTATCTTCATCCATATAAGGCTCGCAAGCCTTACTGGGTTTCCATTTTGCTTCATAGCATTCACCATCATTTGTTTTAAGAGTTGCTAATA
This sequence comes from Pseudoalteromonas sp. TAE56, assembly GCF_000497955.1. Taxonomy (NCBI): domain Bacteria; kingdom Pseudomonadati; phylum Pseudomonadota; class Gammaproteobacteria; order Alteromonadales; family Pseudoalteromonadaceae; genus Pseudoalteromonas; species Pseudoalteromonas sp. TAE56. Next base: position 7,309 of record NZ_AUTN01000131.1, on the reverse strand, counting down.
CTTCATAAAAAGGTTTAGAAACAAAATTTTCAATCTCCATATCACGATGAACGACTAAGCCTAAAACAGGGGTTTGAACTCTACCAATAGAAAGTACGCCCTGGTAACCGGATTTTTGTCCTTGAAGTGTACATAACCTGGTCATATTAATACCATAAAGCCAATCGGCTCTGGCTCTGGCCAATGCTGAGGTAGCAAGAGGAATAAAATTAGAATTTTTTTGAAGCGAATTTACTGATTTTTTTACAGCAGAAGGATTAAGGTCACTTATTAAGCATCTCAATGTTTTAGCATTTTTAGCTTTAGATACACCACAAAAGTTAATTACTTCGTCGACTAAAATTTGGCCTTCTCTATCTGGATCACCTACATTGACCAGTTGATCGGCTTGTTTAATTAGCTTTTTGACAACTGAAAGCTGCTTCTTAGTTTTTGTCTTAGCAACAAGTTTCCACTCATCAGGAATAATAGGCAAATGGTCAACTGACCATTTTTTGAATTCAGGATTGTAAAACTGAGGTTCTGCTTGTTCTAATAAGTGGCCTATGCACCAAGTGACGATATCACCGTTACCAGTTTCAGTGTAACCATCATTTTTTTTATGAGGCTTTGGTAATACAGCTATTAGAGCTCTGGCTAGGCTAGGCTTTTCAGCAATAAATAATCTCATTTTATATCTATTATTCGGTTTTAGCTTTTAACGATGCTGTATATAATAACAGTATTTATGTGTTTGTACATTTACCTATCTAAAATGCTAATCTCATGGTTAGTATCTGATTTAATGAGTGAGCCGCAAGTTTTTCTATTTAACACAATTTTATAAACGCTCAATACAATAATAATTATCGGCTATAGGGATATATTAATGGCAGGAACAAAAGTAAAAGTATCTGGTTTTGAAATGCAGTTTTCAGAAGGTATTGAAGTCAATGACTTCTATCAAGAGCTTGAATCAATTAGTAAAACTCAAGATATTAATGTTGGGCAATATACTACAAGAGTTTTTACTAGGATTGTAGATGGTTTAGCTGTTGGGTTAATTTTGACATTTAGGGATGATAAAAAAAAACTTGCAACAGAGAGGGATGACTCAGGGCAGTTGAAAGTTAATAGAGTTGAGTTAAAAGAAGATCAAACTAGTACTGAAGCGAGCTTGTTTTGTTTTAACCCTACGACCAAATGTGGTGTTTTTACGCATTATTCTGGTTCTGCCTCCGTTTCCGTTTACGCATCTATTTTTGGACAAGCCCATAAAAATGTTAAAAATAGATTGGTATCTCAAAAAGTTGATGAATACTCTAGGGGTGGTTCTCGCGGTGATATTAGTAAAATAAAGAGTAGAGTTCAAAGGGAGTTAGGTGGTTCTTTTAGTTTTAAATATATATATCAAGAGAAAGATTTAGACCAAATTTTAGATAATGTTAAATCTCTTTCAGAGGTTGAAGTCATAACAGAGCTTGGTGTACCGGATGAACCTATATTTCGACATATAGGTTCTATAGCTAAGAAAACAACACAGACTATTACTTTTCTAGATAAATTTAAAGTTATAGATAATCTAAGAGGACATCTATCTAATTTTATACATGATGTTTTAGGGAAGAAAGATAAAAAATATGCGTTAAGGCTTATTGGTGCCAGTTTAAGCGGGCAAAGAATACAGTATTGGATTGGTAATAATATTGAGGAGTATGGGCATTTTGATTATGACCAATATGTTGATGATCTTCCTGAGAAGGTTTGGGACGAATATTATGAATGCCCAGCCCTCGCAAATATAATTTCAATTGTGTTAAGAGGAAGTGAAACTTTTGGAGAAATTAAAAGTGTTAATAAATGGGATAAATATAAATCTTTATCTGACTCACTTCCAAAACCAGATCTTGAATCAGTTAAAACTGACTCCTTGAAATCAAATGAGGATTTTAAGGATGATAAACTGCCACCGCTACAGATAGAAATGTACCTATGATACCTTATGAATTAGCTATACAAATATTAGCTTATCAATCTAAGTGGAGTGTTGGTCTATTCACAGCAAGCATTACTCTTGCTAGTTTTCTTTTTACAATGAAATCATTTGTCATACAAACTGTAAAAGATAAAATATACGACACGGATAGTTACAAAAAGAAGATCAATCAGCGGAGAGCATCTGGCGCTAATATAGAATATTATGGTGCATTAAAGAGGTTAGCATTGCTGTTAAGATGGACAATACTCATAGCTTTAATAAACGCTATGTTCCAATTGATTTTAACTATTTTTAATTGTGTATGGCTTGCGCTTCTATGTTTATTGACAAGTGTTATTACAGGCTTCCTTTTCTTTTACGTCGTTTGGGTTGTTTCTGAAAATATTAGGGATTTGATTGCACAAGCAGAACAAAAGGCTGAAGATGAGGAGTAGCTCGCTTGCTAGTAACCCTGCGTAGTATTTTAATCGTTAAATTTTAGTTTTCCAATTTCATATGAGTGCAGCCTTCTAATTAATAGTACTAATAGTAGAAGGTTAATAATTCATTTTATAAAGATTAAGATCCAGTTAATTTCTTAATTAATCTTCGCTTCTCTTCAACTGACAAATTATCAATTAAACAAGCTAACTCTGCCGACTCTTGAGAATCACAAAATAAGTAATTTAAAGGTACGCTTAACTCATCGGCCATGCGCTGTAATGTTTGAATATCAGGAGTGTGTCTGTCTTTTTCGTAGTGATTCATCCTGCTACTTGCTGAGCTTTGATCCATGCCAATACGAATGCCTAATTCTTTTTGAGTCATGTTCGCTCGCTTACGAGCTTCTTTAAGCCTGATTGGGATTGGATTTGGTTTAGACACTTAGCTTTCATCTTGTTCACCTGAATAACTTAGATTGTCTAAGTTTTACTTATATTAGTATACTTAGCAATCCTAAGTTTATGTTGGTAGCTCTATATGACTAAAGAAATTAAGCTCAATGAAAATATTTATCATCTTTTGGTAGAAAAAAACTTTAACCACTTTACTATCACTTCACTGCGTAATACTTTGCAAGCGATTAGTGATGCTTATAAAGATCCAGATGAAGTTAGGCGCTTTGTTTATAGGCAGGTGATACGCTTGGTTAATAAAGGGTTATTAATAAGAGACAACAACCCAAGCCCTAAAAAGGCTCAATATAGTAAAACATCACTCTTTAAAGCTTCTATTTTTACTAAAGTAGTTAAGTCGTCAAGTCTTGAATTTACAAAATCAAAAGAGGATACTGATGTTGATTATTTTCAGAGTGAGCTAGGGCAAAAGAAAACTTTGTATGAAGAAGAATCACTCATGATAGCTAGTGAGATTGAAGAATATATTTGGCTTAATGATAAGTATCCGAATAATCGAGAAATAATTGTAGGCCTCCTCAAAAAAAAGCAATTGCGGTTATTATCACTAAAAGGAAAATTAGCTGCGTTAAATAATGTTCAGGAATTAAAGTAATCATTATTAAATTATGAAGTGAAGCTTATGCAATTTTATAATCTTTAAATTCGAGTAATGTTTAAAAAGTTGAGAATTTGATAATGAAAATTCTCACAAAATTTGTAAAGTTCAGTTTTATGGAGAATGATGGGGAAACCAAGACTACATATGGTTTTCTCATATTTTATAATAGTAAAAGTCAATTAGTGACTACCTACCCGCGTTCAGATAATCGTTATTTACCCAAAGATCACCATCAAGAAGCATCCGCTATTTTTAAGGCAATAATTGCTAATGGTGGTCAAAGTAGTGAATTAGTAAATGGGGCTGATGTAAAAAAGCGTAGTAAATGTTTTAACGATTCAAAAGTGGCTGCGCATCATGCCATTGTGCCAACAGCTAAACAGTTAAAGTCAGCGAGTTTGAGCGGTGACGAAGCGAAGGTATATCAATTAATAAGCCGCCATTACTTAATTCAGTTTTATCCCGACTATATATATAACGAAACTAAAGCAGAGATAACAATTGCTGGCGGATTATTTAAAGCAAATGCAAAACAAGATGTAAGCTTAGGCTTTAAGGTATTAATGGGTAAGTCTGAACTAAAAGATGAAGCTACGTTACCTCCTTTAACAAAAGGTATGTCTCTTTTTTGTGAGCAAGGCGAAGTAGTCGAAAAGCATACATCACCCCCTGCTTATTTTACCGATGCTACATTATTGGCTGCGNATGACGGGCATTAGCCGTTACGTTAAAGATCCACAAATTAAAAAAGTATTAAAAGACACAGATGGTTTAGGTACGGAGGCAACACGTGCGGGAATAATTGAGTTGCTATTTAAACGGCGTTTTTTAAAGCGTGAAGGTAAGTCAATTAGAGCGACCGAAACAGGGCTTGCACTTATTAGCGTATTACCGCAAGGTTTAGCGAGTCCTGATTTAACCGCAAAGTGGGAATCGAGTTTAGGTGATATTGCGCAGCAAGTAATGAGTTATCAGCAATTTTTGCAATCGTTACTGGCTGATCTAAATGGGTTTGTACAATTAGCAGCAAACTGTGATAACAATGCATTTGCAAGGTTGCCAAAAATCTCACCTAAAAAACGTTTTGCTAAACGAGGTGGAAAAGCGACCTTTAAAAAGTCGAGTTATAAAAAAAGCTCTGTTGCTTGTTAACTACAGAGCTATTTTATTAAACGATATTGCTTAATGTTGAATTGGTATTACTTAACCTGACTGGCCTATTGCAAATAGTTCAACGCAGTTAGCGCTGAAAATAGCTGCTTGAGATAGATTTATTATCCAGAATTTAGGTTACTTATTAAATAAACCAACAGCAGCGTTACTCATTGCTTTTATTCCGGTAGGAATGGCAACTTTGTAATCTGGTGCAAATTTACTAGAGTGTAGGGAAGGGAGTACTTCACCTGTTTTTATCGAATCTGCATATTGTGCTTGGTTTACGCCTCCTAGCCAAAATAAGGTAATAGGGATATTTTCATCGGTGCGTCCGTATAGGCCAAAATCTTCACCCGCCATTACAGCTTGTGTTTCAAGCACATTAGTATCACCAATTGCGCTGGCAATAGAGTGTCTAACAATATCTGTCTGTGCAGGGTTATTATAAGTAGATGGAATAGATTCATCTTCATGTACATATACTACAGGGTAGTTTGATTCATCCAATCCAGAGCTTTGTGCAATACCTGCCGTGATTCGTTTTATTGCTGTTATTTGAGCATTTCTAACATTTGGGTTATAGCTTCTGAGAGTAAGTTGTAGTTTTACTTCATCCGAAATTACATTATGTTTTGAGCCACCATGAATAGACCCCACTGTAATAACAGAAGGCTCAAGCGGTGAAAGTTCTCGGCTTGTGATTGTTTGCAGAGCAAGTACTGTGCGTGCAGCTATAATCACAGGGTCTATAGTTGTATGCGGATAAGCACCATGACCACCTTTACCTTTTATTGTAATATCAACAGAATCTACACTTGCCATAGTGTATTCATTTTTCATTGATACCTTACCAGCGGGGACGCTAGCACTTACATGCAAAGCAATTATATGATCAGGTTTTTCATATTTACTAAATAGCCCTTCATTTAACATAGCTTTAGCACCCCCACCAACTTCTTCGGCAGGCTGTGCAACCATCATCAGAGTGCCTTTCCATTGAGATTTGTGTACTATCAATTGCTCAGCAGTACCAATAAAAGAGCTCATATGAATATCGTGGCCACAACCGTGCATTACACCTACTTTCGCACCATGCTCGTCTATTACTTTAACTTTTGAGGCATAGGACTTTCCTGTCTGCTCTATAATAGGTAAGCCATCGGTGTCAGTACGGATCATTACGGTTGGACCGTTTCCGTTTTTGTAAATGCCGACAACACCAAAGCCACCTACATCACTTGTTACTTTAAAACCCAGCCGAGTTAATTTATCCGCTATTTTATTACCTGTTTCTTGTTCGTGATAAGAAAGCTCTGGCGATTGGTGTAAATCGAGGTAAAACTTTTCAATAGCTGGCATGGTTTTGCCTAAATTCAAATCGAGTCCATTTGCCTGTACAAATGGACTTGCTAATAAAAGTGCTGCACTTAGGTAAGTTAATTTCATGTTTTCCCTCATTGTTGAATATGTATACCGAGTGATTTAGGTATATGACTTGTAATTATTATGTTCACCACCATATAAAAACCTAAATAGATGAATATGGCAATCAATTCAATGAGCAACATAGTTAGTATTAATGCGCAAAACCTTCAACAAGTACTCGGTGAAACATCACAGCAAAAATTGGTGTTGCTTAACTTTTTCTCCCCTCAAAGTCCTGACTGCATCGGACAAGCTGCAATTTTAGATAAAGTAGCGGCTGAATATGCAAGCTATATAGTAGTAGCAAACCTAGATTGCGATACAGAGCAAGCACTCGCTTCTCAACTTGCGCAACAAGTTGGTCTCCAAACACTGCCTACGCTTGTATTATTAAAAGACTCTGCACCAGTAGATTTGCTTGCAGGTGTTCAAAGTGAGGCACAAATACGCGAAGCCCTAGCAAAGCATTTACCTGCGCAACAAGACTTACTGTTAGAGCAAGCAAAACAGGCGTTATTAAAGTCAGATTTAAATGCTGCATTTAATTATGCAAAGCAAGCTTATGAAATAGACAGCGGCAATGCACGCATCAAATTAGTGCTTGCAGACATATGTATTCAAATTCACAAGGTAGATGAAGCCCAAGCGCTTATAAATACTATAGATGCACAAGAGCAAGATGCTTACTTTAATAATATAAAAGCAAAATGCGAAGCTGCGCTTGAAGCAAAAGACTCACCAGAGATTAAAGAAAAGCAACAACAAGTAGAAAAGTACCCAAATGACCTAGAATTAAAAGAAGAGCTCAGTATTTTACTCAATGAAGCAGGCAGAAAAGAAGAAGCATTGGATATACTATTTACAGTGCTGCAAAAAGATCTGAATTTCAATGAAGCAAAACTAAGCTTTTTAGCCATTATTGCTTCTTTACCCGATGGTGATGCCCTCGCAGCAAAATATCGTCGCAAGTTATATAGTATTTTATATTAGATTTTTATACCTATTACTTTTAAGAAGCACCTACATAAGGTGCTTTTTGCATTTTTAGGGTATTAATTAAAAGCTTTAGCAATGTTTAACTATGTAAAAGTAAGAGTTATCAACAGCATTTTGTGGGTAACTTGTGCTTATCGTGTGTGCTTGCTTGGGGCTTAATTTTAATTACTCTTTTGTGTAAATAACGCTTGCGTAAAATTCGCCGCTCCCTATAATGCGACCCCACTGAGACGGGAAACGCCAACGCATAGCGAGGCA
>NZ_AUTN01000130.1:0-45209 GCF_000497955.1 Pseudoalteromonas sp. TAE56 | reverse complement strand
CAGCCGCTATATGTCCGTTTATCTCGCCACGTTCGCAGGCATCTATGATGGCTTGTAAATTAGAGCCACTACCTGAGATTAAAACTACCAGACGAGTCGGTGCCATTACTTAGCACCACCTACAATTTCAACTTGCTCTTCGCCAGCTGCTGCATCTTGAATTTCACCAAGGTGCCATGCATTTTCGCCCAAGTCTTTTAGCATTGTTAAGCTTTGCTCAAGTTTATCTGCAGGGACTACTAAAACCATGCCTACACCACAGTTAAATGTACGGTACATTTCGTGTGTAGTAATGTTGCCGTTTTCTTGTAACCAATTAAAAATTGGCGGCCACTGCCAGCTATCACCTTTAACTACAGCTTTTGCTGAAGCGGGTAATACGCGTGGAATGTTTTCCCAAAAACCGCCGCCAGTAATATGCGAAAGCGCATGTACGTCAACGTTTTTGAATAACTCAAGTAAAGGTTTTACGTAAATACGCGTAGGCTCAAGTAAGGTTTCGCCTAATGTTTTACCTTCAAAGTCAGCGCTGGTATCAGCGTTTGACACTTCAAGTACTTTACGAATTAAAGAGAAGCCATTTGAATGAGGACCGCTTGAAGCAAGCGCAATAAGCTGATCGCCTGCTGCTACTTTTGTGCCATCAATAATTTTTGATTTTTCTACAACGCCGGTACAAAAGCCTGCCATGTCGTAGTCTTCACCATCATACATACCTGGCATCTCAGCTGTTTCGCCACCAATTAGGGCACAACCTGAAATTTCACAACCTTTGCCAATACCTGTAACTACGTCAGCTGCTGTGTCTACATCTAGCTTACCAGTTGCATAGTAATCTAGAAAAAACAGGGGTTCAGCACCTTGAACAATTAAGTCGTTTACACACATTGCAACTAAATCAATACCAACCGTATCGTGTTTTTTTAAGTCGATTGCTAAACGTAGTTTAGTACCAACGCCATCTGTGCCTGCAACTAATACTGGTTGCTTGTAGCCTTCAGGAATTTCGCAAAGTGCGCCAAAACCACCAATTCCGCCCATTACTTCAGGACGACGAGTTTTTTTAACTACGCCTTTAATACGCTCAACAAGTGCATTACCAGCGTCGATATCTACGCCCGCGTCTTTATAGCTTAGAGACTGTTTTTGTTCGCTCACAGGTTTTCCTCAAAATAGTTGTTTTGGGTTGCTTAGAAACGCGCGTATTTTACAACAATTGCAAGGTCGCGGCTAGCGTAAATGTAATTTTGAAATAATTAACAAGGACACTTGTCCGCTGTTTGTTGTTTAAATAAACAAAAAAACGCCCGTAGGCGTTTTTTTAGTATTAAAGGCGTTAAATTAACAGCTATGCTTTTGCGGTTAATATGGCTCGAAGTGGAGCGGGGTAGCCTTCAATTGTTTTACTTGTATCGTCTGGATCTAAAAAGTCGATTAACGATTCGTTTTCCATCCAGTCGGTTTTGCGTTGCTCTTCAAGCGTGGTAATAGCGCAATCTTTTATTTGCACATCTTTAAAGCCAACGCGTTCCATCCACAGCTTTAATGCTGCAGTACTTGGAATAAACCACACGTTGCGCATTTTAGCGTAGCGGTCGGTAGGGACTAATACCGTGTTTTCGTCGCCTTCAATTACTAGGGTTTCAAGTACGAGTTCGCCGCCTGGGCGAAGCTGCGCTTTTAACTGCGCTAAAAAGTCGATAGGTGAGCGACGATGATAAAGTACACCCATCGAAAAAACAGTATCAAACGCTTTAAGCTCGGGTAATGCTTCTACGCCTAGTGGCAGTAAATGTACGTTTTCGTCTGGGTTGTAGTGTTTAATTGCCTGAAACTGACATAAAAATAAATCAGACGGATCAATACCCACGACAAACTCTGCGCCTTCACCGCGCATACGCCATAAATGATACCCTGAGCCGCAACCAATATCTAAAACAGTGCGGCCTTTTAATGGCTCAATATGAGGAAGCAGGCGGTCCCACTTCCAATCACTGCGCCACTCTGTATCTATTTCAATACCGTGCACACTAAATGGGCCTTTGCGCCATGGCATCATGCGTTTTAATAAATGCATGGCTTGCTTTTGCTCGCCATCACTCATCTCTCCTGGCGCGCCAATTTCTACCTTTGTAGAAATATCAACATGGGAAGTTGCCACCTCAGGCAAGTTTTTAAGTACTTTTTGCCATTTAGGCAAATCACCATGGCTAGCCTCGTTTTGCCAATGTTTTAATTGAGCAGGGAGGGTTTCTAGCCAATGACTAAGTGGGCTTTGTGCGATAGATGCGTAAAATTGGTTAAACCATTGAGACATGGATGACTCTCTTTATTTAATTGCTACCATTGAGCAAAAATTAAAACATTGATACCACACTTGAGTTTGGCTAAAACCAATATCTTGTAAGCGAGTAAAGTGAGCGCTTAGTGTATCTGGGCGCATAACGTTTTCGATGGCGGTACGTTTTTGGCTTATTTCAAGCTCAGAGTAGCCATTGTGACGTTTAAAGTCGTGGTGCAAATCAATTAATAGGTTATCGCATTGCTCGTTTTCGGCTTTAATTTTTTCGCTTAGCAGCAATACACCACCAGGTTTTAAATTAGCGTATATTTTTTCAAGTACAGCTTGGCGCTGAGCATGTGGAATAAACTGCAGCGTAAAGTTCATTGCTACTACTGAGGCGCTTTGAATCTCAAGCTCGTTAATATCGCCTAAAGTAACAGTAACAGGCACATCTGATTTAAAACCTTGCAAATGTACCTTACAACGCTCAACCATAGCTTGAGAGTTATCTACCGCTATTATATGGCAGTTATCGGTGCGAATATTTCGGCGCATGCTAAGTGTTACTGCGCCCAGTGAGCAGCCTAAATCATAAAGATTTGAGTTACTTTGTGCATATTCACCCGCAAGTTTACCCATTGTACTGACAATAGTTGCGTAGCCAGGCACAGAGCGCTGGATCATATCTGGAAAAACTTCGACTACATTTTGGTCAAAGCTAAAATCTTTTACTTGTTGCTCAGAGGCATAAATACTGTCTTTTATGGTCACGAAGGCAGTCTCTTTGTAAATAATGGCGCTATTTTAACATTTTATACTGGATAGTCAGTGATAAATTCAGTAGCTTGACTAGAATTATGAATAATAAGTATAAAAGAGAAGATTAAATGAGCAAAAGTAAGGTCATCAGCACAGACGATATATTAGCAACCCTTTGTCATTCAGTGACAGGCGTACTCACATCAGCCAGCGGTAATGGTATTAGTTACTCAGCCATGGTGCAAAAAATAACACGTACATGTATGCGACCAGATATTGGCTGCTTTGTTTTATTTGACGGAGGTTTTACTGGGCTTGTAATTACCAACTTTACTTCGCAAGCAGCGATGGAAATTTATGGCGATTACATGCGTAACATGGGAATGCCAGAAGATGAAATAGCGCATAGCCATTTATCAGACGACGTATCAAACGTATTAGGCGAGTTAATGAACCAAATTGTTGGCGACTTTACGTCTAAAGTACGCGAGCAATTACATACCTCGATTACACAAAATCAGCCAAAGATGATGGCAATAAATAAGCAAGTGCAAATATCGGTAGATACCACAATGGATCGCCCGCAGGCCCGCCGCGTAACATTCACCACAAGTAAACAAAATATCTTTTACTTGGAATTAGCGATGGATAAAACAGAGTTCATTAAATTACACGACTTTGATATTGCAGAAGCACTAGACCCAGACGATATAATTGAAAACGAAGCACGTAAAAAAGCGGACAAAGAAAAATCATCTACAGCAGTAGAACAAGATGATGGCGATGATGATTTTATGGCAGGCCTAGGGCTTTAAGTCTATTTACGTAGGTTGGGTTGAGTGAAACGAAACCCAACATGCTTTTTTGCTGCTTGGAGAAAGAAAGTCCATTAAGGTAGGTATGAGCAGATATCAGGTCTACCTTATATCTAAATTAATTATTTATTAATATGAACATTTTAATTTATAGCTTTGAGGGCCTAAAAGGTACAATACAAATCTATTGAGTTTGGTCTATTTAAGAGTTAGGAAGGGTATGGATATAAGCGGGCTGTTTACGAAAGTGAAGAAGTACTCTGAGGATAATAAATATTTACCTATTAAAGTTGAGTCAGTTGAAAGTTTAAGATATGTCATTGGATTACTCGCAAATAGGAGTAATAACACACTAAAAGCATTTATAAAATTTGATCATAATGGAAATAATACCTTTTTTGACGCATTTACTCATTTAGAAGTTAAAAAAAACTTAAAAGATTTTTTAAGTGAAGATGACACTAGCATCTCTATTGTTACTAACTGCACTAACAAATTCTCCAGATTATCTGAAGGCTTAGAAATCAATTCCAGTGATAAACTTTTCTTATACGAATTCCCACAGGAGAAGCTAGAAGCAATGGAAGCTAAATTGTCGCAACCGATGCATAGCTTTATACTTGGAGATAAACAATCACTTATGATTGGACACTTTGATTTTAATAACGATAAGAAACACACTTTCGTCAATTTCTCCGATTCTGAGAGCGCGAAAAAGATGCTCTCATTTTTTAATAAGGCAAAAAGCTTGAGCCCCCGTGCAGGGGAGAATAAAAAATGAGTGAGGTCAGTACACCTATTGTTTATTTGTTGAGTGATTTTGCATCTTTGTTTGAAGTCGCTGTGGGACTCAACCTAGTTTTTGCTGTTTGGGATGGCCTTAGAAATCAAGCTGTTGAACGTTTTCGCGAAATATCAAATGACGTAGACAAAGCTTTAGAACTAAACTTAGGCAAAGATTACAGAACGGGGCGCTGTGCTTCGAAGTATTCATCTTTACAAAGCTCTTATTTAAGTACACTAGAAGGTATATCTAAATATGCTAAGGTCTTAGGTTTATTAGTTACTGCCTTACTTTTGTGGGTCTTAGCATATATAGGTTACAGTCCTTTAGAGAAAGTTACTTTCATTCCGATTACGATTTTAGTTGTTATTTCGACTTTAGTAACACCTTTGTTTTTAGTTTCGGGGCACCTGTTTGTGATAAGGGGTAAAAAAAAGCTTCTGGAGTTTCAACAACATCAAAACAATGCATTTACAGACTTGCAGCAGTTTTCTAATGAAGTAATTAAGCGAAACGATGTTTGATAGCTGTGATTGAATTTTAGGCGGCAGGGAGGTAGGGAAATGTCTATTGTGAGGTTTTCATTATTTACATACGGATTCTCTCCCATCGCCACTACCACACAAAATATCCTTAAATCTAATTCCAATTGGTGATACAGCTGTTCCTTACGGCAGCAACGTTTATAAAAGCCTTTGTTGTGGTCTTTTTCTTTAAAGTTAGCGAGCTCATGTACTACTAACGTTTTTAGTTATAGCTCAGGTGCGCCGAAGCAAATCATTGTTTGTCGACAAATTAATGCGTTGGGAACCATACTTTCCTCGTTTTTAATGCTGTTATTTTAAGCGGCTAAACCTACTCTTTAAACTTATAACCCACACTATAAACTGCCGCTATTGGGTTTAGTCCTGCTTGAACGTCGTTAATCTTTTTTCGTATATTTTTAATATGTGTATCAATGTTGCGATCGGATATGTCGGTTGTGTCGCTGTATACGTTATTAATAATATCTTCGCGGGTAAAAACACGACCTACGTGACTTATAAATAGTAAAAATATTTTAAACTCGACGGCAGTAAAGCCAATACTTTTGCCGTTTAGGCGCGCTTCGTAATCGTCTTTGTGTAATTGAAAATTATTATGATTGATGATGTTGGTTTTAGGCTGGCTGGTCCTTCTTAGTACGGCCTTTATGCGCGCTATAACTTCTTTAGGGCTGAAAGGTTTGCATATGTAGTCATCGGCGCCGAGCTCTAAACCCAGTAAGCGGTCTATTTCTTCACTTTTTGCGGTCAGCATAATAATAGGCACACTTGAAAAGGCTCTAATTTGCTTACATAGCTCTATGCCATCAACATCTGGCAACATTAAATCAAGAAGTATTAAATCTACTGCGTTTTGTTTTACAAAACTAACTACACCTTTGCCGCTATTAAAGTGCTCAGTTTCGTAATCTTGTTGCTTAGCGTAGGCAATAAGTACCTCTGCAATGTTTTCTTCGTCTTCAACGATAAGTATTTTTTGTGATGCCATTATTTTAACCTAAAAGTGCCAGCGTTATTTTAACTTCTAGCCCACCAAGTGGTGAGTTGTGCAACGATATTTGACCACCATGTGCTTCTACTATTTGTTTGCAAAGTGCAAGCCCTAAGCCCGAGCCGCCGTGCTCTCGGCTTCGAGATTTTTCAACGCGATAAAAACGCTCAAACAATTTTTGTAAGTCGTTTGGTAAAACACTTGGGGCTGAGTCTTGTAAAATAAGCTCAATGTTATTGGGTGTTTTGTTGGCAAGTATTATTACTTGCCCACCTTTATGCGTGTATCTGCAGGTGTTTTCTAACAGGTTTGAAAATAATTGCACAAGGCGTTCTTTATCGCCATTTATTATACATTTACCGGCTTTGGCTAAGCTTTTGCTATCTACATTTAATTCACGCTCTTTAAAGCGAGCGGTGTAGTTTTCAATTGATTGCTCAAAAATAGTGATTAAATCAATGCGCGCATTGTTATAGGTTAAATTAACGCTATCTGTTTGTGCTAGTTGAGCTAGGTCGTCAACAATATGACTTAAGTTATCTACTTGGTTTATGAGTAAATTAATACGCTTTGTGTCGGCTGTAAATACGCCATCTTGCACGGCTAGTAAATGCGAGCGTAGTACAGTAAGTGGGGTTCTTAATTCGTGGGATGTGTCTGACACCCATTGGAATCGCATTTGTTGGTTTTGCTCAAGCGTGTGGGCTAAGGCGTTAAAGTTGTTGGATAGGGTACCTAGCTCATCTTTACTAGAGGGGATGATTCTGCTGGCAAAATTTCCTTTTGTTAACTCATCGGTGCCAGTCACTATTTGCTTTATTGGTTTTATTAAATGGCGAGATAACACAATAGCCATAATAAATGCGAGCACAATAACGAGTAATGTGATCATAAAGTAGTTATGAAATTGCGCTGCTAAAAATGCTTTTACTGGGCTACTTTGCACAAGTTTTGAAGGTACTAAACCTATCCAGCCTATAACGTTATTGTTTAATAAAATAGGTTCTATATGTGGGTTGTCGTTTAAATTAGCCCTACCAATAACAACCTTTTTATTTTGATCATATAAACTTATACGTTGCCCTGTTTTAAGGGAACCTGCAGGTAAGTGTACCCACAATAAAGAAGGCGTTGCATTGCTGTTATTTGGTTTGGGTGGGGTGCTTGTGTGTTTATTCGCTTTGGGCTCGCCTGGCTTTTTTTGCGGCTCTACAATAGAGCGCCATAATTGCGTGCTTTGTGTAATGGGTTGCCAACTGCCTAATCCGCTATAAAGCTCAATAAGTTGCTGCTTAACCATTGCTACATGTTTTGTTTCTTCTTGTTCAACAAAGTCGTTAAAACCTGACGAAAAGGTCATGTATATAAACACAAACATAAGCCCAACAAGGGCGATATTAGTGATAAAAAAAGCTAAAAAGAATTTATGTATTAATTTCACTGATTGGCAAATAGTAAAGATCATGACGTTAACGTACCAAGCAGTATTGCATATTGATTATGTGCCTACAATTAGCGTATTTAGGGAGTTGCTTACTAAAATCCTTTTTAAGTAAGCTTTTAGGAATGTTGATTCTTGGGCTAGAACTTTATTTTTGCGGTATCGCCAGCACCCAGTAACTTATATTGTGGTTTTACAAAGCTTGCGTGTACTGCACCTAAACTTTTAGGGAACGATATGGCAAGCTCATCTATTGTTGTAAATGTGTGCTTCGCTTGAAAAACAATTTCTAGGTCGTGCGCTTCGTTGTTGCTGGTGGTAAAAGCGACGCGTTCAAACACAATAACTTGCTGATTTACACGTAAGCTCGTTTTTTGTTTAAGTGCATTTTTTACAAACTCTTCTTGTTGCTCTGCACTTAAGTTTGTAGGCATAAGCTTATCAATATCACCTATAAGCCATGCTTGCTCACTTTGCAGCGCTGAGATTAAATGCTCAGCATTAGTTAATACTTTTACTTCAACTTGCCCATCTCTTAAAATTACTTGGGCTGTTGTGTTTTTTAATACATGTGCGCTCACTTGAGCGCACATACTTGTTAAAATACACGCTAGCATTAGCCATTTTAATTTTTTAAAAAAATACATAATTACTACCTTTTATTGAAGCGGAGACCTTTTTGTTTATTGAGGTTGCTCAATAGTTACTTTACAAATAAGGGTGTTGTCGGTTTCTAAGTCTTCGCCCCATATGAATTTTGCGTTGTCATCCCAGTTAATATCGTCGTAACCGTCTTTTGGTCCTACATCGGCAAAGTTGTGCTCTACTGCATTAGCCCAATTCGTATCGTCAAAGTTACTTTGCAGCCAGTTAGTTGGTGCTTCTTTTGACATAAACGTACAAGCGCCTTCGCCCGCAACAGGGTTTGTTTCGCTTTCGCATAATTTGTTAAGCGGCGCTTTGTGAAGTATTTCGCATTTAAAGCTTTTATTGCTTACCGCAATTACTTTATTTGTATCGGTGTCGGTAAGTTGCATAATAAAACCGCCATCACCCATTTGCTGATTTTTAGCACCGATGTATTCAAGCCCAGTGTCGTTTTGCTTAAAGTCTTTAATTATTAAATTAAGCTCAATAGGGTAGTTTGCAGAAAACGTAATACTTTCGGCATTAAATGAGCGTTCTGTGGTTATTGGCACAGAATCTTCAACAAGTAACTGCTCGCCTATGTAGGCTGTAAACCAGTTATCAGCCCATGCTTCTAGCTTTAAGTTATGCTTGCCTGTAATGGCAGGATTTGTATTTTGCTTAGTGATTGTTGGAGTCAGGTGATTTGGTTGCGGACCTCTACAAAATGTACCTGTTTGAACTTTGCCACCATTACTGATAGTTTTTTGTTTAAAGTTATAACAGTTTTTTCCCTCTGATGCAGGGCTGTACGTAGTAAAGTAGTTTTCGCCTTTGTATGAATAGCTCATTGTACGGCTGCCTTTTTCAGAGATTGTGTGCGTTAAGTTTTCAACGCCTCCTTGTGGCGGGCGCAAGTCGGCTCTTATACCTTGAGTATCGCCACTCAATGGTGACACTCTTGGTAATTTTGCGGTATCTACTTCACCTACTAAGCACTGAATAATATACGGCGGCGTAGCTGATGTTTGGTAGCGATAGCCAAATGTGTCGTCGGCTTGCCCATTACATACATCAAGGTCACTTTTGGCAATTGCACTGCCGTCTGGGTTTTTACTGCCATAGAGCGGGTAACCATCGTAAGCCCAACCAATAATGGCATCGCTTGATTGGTTTTTCATTGTGTCAATCATACACGTTGGCGATACGTGGTAATGGTAGTCATCACCTCGTCCTGCGTGTCCGCCGCATATATCTAACTGTCCGAGTGCTAAAGTGTCGTGTTTCTCATCGTAGCTATTTACGTCTAGTTCGCCTTGCGAAGAATAGTCGTATATTGGTACGCCATTAACGGCAACACCTACGGCTGCATCAATTGTAGTAATTGCTTTCGCTTTTTTAGGATTTAGTTTTATAGGTGCGGCGTAGTCTTTAGCTGGAACGGGTATTTGCTCGTTAGTACCTATAATACCAGTCATTACTTCATGATCAGGATAAGTAGATGAGGCAATATAAGCATAGTGTTCATCGCACGTAACAGATACGCTTTTATCAAACCCTGCATGACTTACTGATTGTGTAATAGCATCGCAACGAGGTGATTTTACGTTAGCGGTTAAATATGATTTATCAGGCTTTGGTTGCTCATTTGGTTTTGGTCTTGCATTAGGTTTGTGCTCGGCGCTACTGGCGCTTCGCGAGTATTTAACCGTCATACTTGCAGTATCGAGAGTAATATCTTTTACAACGGCGAGTAATGCTGAGCGATCTACCTTTGTATCGCTATTAAAGGTAACCGGTGCAGATAACGCGTACACAGTATAAGTATAGCTTTTTTCACCCGGACCTTTAGAGCAAGGCGGCGCGTATTGGTTTAAATCGTTTACGCTATTAGAGCCTACTTCACCGAGAGTTTCGCCCGCTTTAATTTGTGTTTTATCGGCGGTAACATTGTACATGGTCCAATACCAATGCATTCCCTCTGGCGCTTTATGATCCATAATTAATGCATAATATTTGGTTGTGTCAGGTGCACCGCTCCAGTTAAGTGGAGGGCTAATGCTTTGCCCATCGCACGTATAAGTAATAGGCAAGTTACCGCCACCGCTTACCTTTGAGCTTGTTAGAGTAAAATCATTGAGGTTTGATTGTTGAAGTGATTGGCTGTTTTGCTCGTTGCAGGCACTTAAGGTTACACAGCACAGTGCACTGAGTAAAAAGGCATAGGTATTTTTCATCATTTAAAACTCCAAAGATTAAGAGTACATAGAAAGAATTAGCTATTACAGAGTGTAGTTCTCAAATGTAGGGCAATTATGTAGTTTTAAACTTTTTGTTTTTATTAAGGACAGGCGTTAAGTTGTGAGTTGCTTACGGGGATAAAAGACTGGGTATGAACGCTTGGTTATGGAAGGAAATATTAACTTAAGCATGGGCATTATTTTCACTCAGTTAAACAACGGTAAAACCCTTATTTTAAATAAGGATTTTCTCCCATTGCGACGACCACACAAAAAATTCTTAAATCTAACTCTAGCTGGTGATAACTCGGCTCCATATGGCAGCAAAGTTGATAAAAGCCTTTGTTGTGATCTTTTTCTTTAAAGTGGGCAAGCTCATGTACCACTAACGCTTTTAATAATGGCTCGGGAGCACGCAGTAAGTCGCTGTTTATCGCTAAATCGTGTTTGCGGGTTTTACCTTGCATTCGATACGTATGTGTACCAAGTGCATTAGTAACCATGTCGCCTTGCTTTTTAAATGCCGCACGGCCAAATGGTGGCGCATTTTTTAAATACTGTTTTTTAAGCTCGGTTGCATAGCTATAAAGTAGTTTATCGCTGGTAATAGTGTGTGCTTGCGGGTACTTTTTAAGTAAGTAGTCACATACCTTGTTGTTATTTATAAGGCTTAATACTTGCTCAACAATGTTAGCTGGGTAGCCGGTAAAGTAACGTGCGTATTCACTCATTATTATTTCTCTGTCGTTTTACTTTTAAAAAAGTGCTTGCTGGTGGGCTTCTTTTTCGCCAGTAAATGGGTTTAATGCTTTGTGATCATAACCTAGGTCCTTACAAAACTGCCTTGCTAATAATGGCGCTTCTCGGTTATCTGCCGTATGAAAAAACACATAAGGTGTTTTTCCTTCATCAAGCCATTGTTTTACTTTACTTAGCCACGGTTTATAAAAGGGTTTATAGTCGTTTTGTAAATCGGCTATAACAAAGCGCGCCATGGGTTGCGTGCTTGTAGCAATGGCATGCACGGGTAAATGCGGCTTTTTTTGTTGTGCATCTATTAGCGCTTCGGTTGTTGGTTTTACGGCAAAGAGGGCGCGAGTATCCATTGATATGCGATTTATGTTGTTTGCCATTAATAACTGATTAAGCGCTATTTCGGCTTCACCTTTTTGAAAAAACGCAGTATGACGTACCTCTACACCGTAATTAACCTCTTTTGGTAATAGGCTAATAAATTGGGCGAGTTTGGGTAAGTCGTCAGGGCCAAATGCTTTAGGTAATTGCAGCATGATTTGCCCAGTTTTTTCTAAAATAGGAGTAAACAAGTTTAGCCAATCAGTAAGCTCGGTTTGCACATTAGTAAGGTGCAATTCGTGGCTAAAGCGACGATTAAACTTAAACGTAAATTTAAAATCGTCGGGAACGCTGTTTGCCCAGCGCAACACGGTGCTTGGCGATGGGTCGGCGTAAAAACTGGTATTGCCTTCCACAGAATTAAAGTGTTGTGCGTATTGGCTAAGCATATCGGCGTTTTTACATTGGCTTGAAAATAAATTGCCTTTCCATGCATTGCTCGACCACTGTGGGCATCCAATATATAACATACAAACTAGCGCCTTATTATAAAGTGGCGATAGTGTAGCAAATAACAAAACGAGCTGCTGTAAATTCAAGGGTAAAAGCCGTACACGCCCTAGCATCTTAATGTTAGTTGAGTATAATGCAGAGCTTAATTTGATTATTTTTAGATTGCTAGCGGCTTTATTTGTATTGTGGTGACCTGTTTTTTAAATCACACGCCTTAAAACAAATAACTTTAACCGTTTAAGCCTTTTATCTGACAGGAAAACTATGCGCTCTATATATTGCGGACAGCTAAATAAAACTCACGTAGATCAAGAAGTAGAACTATGTGGCTGGATCAACAAACGACGTGACCTTGGTGGACTTATCTTTGTCGATTTACGCGATAGAGAAGGTTTAGTGCAAGTTGTATTCGACTCTGACATTGAAGAGCTAATGAGTTCAGCGAACACACTTCGCCAAGAATTTTGTGTTCAGCTAAAAGGCACTGTACGTGCACGCCCAGATAGCCAAGTAAATAAAGACATGGCGACAGGCGAGATTGAAATTTTAGGTACTGAGCTTAATATTATTAACCGCTCAGAGCCATTACCGCTTGATTTTAACCAAGTAAACTCAGAAGAGCGTCGTTTAAAGTACCGTTACCTAGACTTACGTCGCCTAGAAATGAGTGACCGTATTAAATTACGTGCTAAAGCAAGCAGCTTTGTTCGTCGCTTTTTAGATGAAAACGGCTTTTTAGACATCGAAACACCTGTACTTACTAAAGCAACACCTGAAGGCGCGCGCGATTACTTAGTACCGAGCCGTGTTCATAAAGGTAGCTTTTACGCTTTACCACAGTCTCCACAGTTGTTTAAGCAATTGTTGATGATGTCGGGTTTTGACCGTTACTACCAAATTGTTAAATGTTTCCGTGATGAAGATTTACGTGCCGATCGCCAACCAGAATTTACCCAAATAGATATAGAAACCTCGTTCATGAGCTCTGATCAAGTACGTGGTATGACTGAAAAAATGGTCCGCGAAATGTGGCAAACATTGTTAGACGTTGATTTAGGCGATTTCCCAATCATGCCTTACAGCGAGGCAATGAGCCTTTACGGCTCTGATAAGCCAGATTTACGTAATCCAATGAAATTAGTTGATGTTGCAGATTTAGTGAAAGACGTAGAGTTTAATGTTTTCTCAGGTCCGGCTAACGACGAAAAAGGTCGCGTTGCTGTATTAACTGTTCCTGGTGGCGCTAAGCTCTCCCGTAAACAACTTGACGATTACACTAAGTTTATTGGTATTTACGGCGCTAAAGGCATGGCGTGGATGAAAGTAAACGACCACACTGCGGGCGCTGAGGGCGTTCAATCACCAGTGGCTAAGTTTTTAAGCGAAGACGTAATTACTAAATTGCTTGAACGTACTAATGCACAGTCTGGCGATATCATTTTATTTGGTGCTGATAAACGCAACACAGTAAATGAAGCTATGGGCGCACTGCGCGTTAAGATTGGTGTTGATTTAGAAATCACTAACCTTAATAGCTGGGCACCACTTTGGGTTGTAGACTTCCCAATGTTTGAAGAAGATGACGAAGGCACATTACATGCTGTGCATCATCCATTCACAGCTCCAAAAGACATTAACGCCAGTGAGCTTGAAGCAAACCCAGCTGCGGCTATTTCAGATGCCTACGATATGGTATTAAATGGCTACGAAGTAGGTGGTGGTTCGGTACGTATTCATAATGCAGATATGCAAGAAACCGCATTTAGAATTTTAGGTATTAACGAGCAAGAGCAACAAGACAAGTTTGGTTTTTTACTTGATGCACTTAAATACGGCACACCACCACATGCTGGTTTAGCATTTGGCCTTGACCGTTTAGCAATGCTTTTATGTGGTACCGATAACATTCGTGACGTTATTGCTTTCCCTAAAACAACACAAGCGTCGTGTTTATTAACCAACGCGCCAAGTAAACCTAACCTTGATTCGTTAGCTGAGCTTGCAATTAGTGTTGTAGAAAAAGAAGTATCAAGCGAAGAGTAATTATTACTTAGCTTTTGAGCTGAATTTAAAAACCCTTAAGTTATATGCTTAAGGGTTTTTTTATGGTTAAATTTATAGCAGAGTGTGTTTTAAACGAATAGACGAAAAAGGAATTATTATGTCGATCAATGCAACCTTATTTGGTGAGTTTTTAGTTTTTATTATTGTGCTGTGTATTCCTATTTTTGCTGTAATTAGCTAAAAAATAGGTAAGCGTAAAAGTACTATGCCGGGTGTTTTAGCTTTTGTGGGTGGCTGTTTAGCGCTATTTCCACTACTTGCTTTGATTTTTATTGCAGTGCTTGCGCTTAAAAAAGATTTACCTAAAAGTAATGGCTACACGGGTTAAATTTAATAGGTGAATTGTGTTGTTAAGTAATAATAACCAGTATTTTGATGAACAATTTAATGCTTTACAGTACGCAGAGCAATTAACTGAAAACTCTGAGTTTGAAGAGTGTATATTTATCGATTGCGACTTTTCAGACGGGCAGTTTAAAAATTGCCGATTTATAGAATGTAGTTTTAAAAACTGTAATTTATCGTCACTAAAATGGAACTACAGTTCGCTTGAAAATGTAAGTTTTAGCCACTGTAAATTAAATAGTTTGCAATGGGCTGATGTAGATTGGCCAGCGCTAAGTATTAACGCATCGGTGAGTTTTAATTATTGCGAGCTCAGTAATAGTTCTTTTTTTGAATTAACTCTCAAAGCCCTCAAACTAACACACTGCTTTGCCAAAAATGTTGATTTTAGACACGCTGATTTAAGCGGTAGTATATTTACAGGAACAGATTTTCGCGATAGTGAGTTTTTTCAAACTAACTTAACAAAATGTGATTTTGTAGGTGCTAAAGCGTTTAATATAGATTTGAATAATAATATTTTAGCGAATGCTAAGTTTGATCGCTTCGAAGCACTTAATTTGCTTACCAGCCTTAATATAGAGCTGTGTGGTTAATTTAGTTTAATATGGTTACATACCTAGAAGCGACAGCTTAGCTGGGCTTCTAGATACTGCGTGACTGCGTAATTAACGGCTTGGGCCATTTTTATTACGTGCACTGGCAAGTTGTCTTGCAATTTCTAATAACGCAGGTGAAATATCTTCAGCGCCATCTTTAATTAGTTTTGTAACATCACCTGACGAAAACAAACCGTCACGTGGTGATTTAATACCTAACTCACGAACAAAATCCTTCGTTTTACCTGTGCTGCCTGTTTCAATAAACTTAAAAATAATACGTTCATTGTTGTTTTTAGCAGGTGCTTTTAGTGTTTCGATTTCGTCATGTATTGCAGTTAGTTTGTCTTCTAAAATTTCTATACGTTCTTGAATGCTATTGTATGATTTCATTTATTGGATCTTTTACTAAATATATTTAAACAATGGCGGCTATTATCGCATAGTTTGACAATAGAGAATGCAAAGCTATAAAGTAAAAGTTATTTTTAATTAAAAACAATAATTTATATAAATTTAAATATGCAAAAAACACTTAAAAAGCTTTTTATATTAAGCGCACTAGCTCTAAGCACATTAGTTATGAGCACAACAAGCTATGCAAATGACAACGTTATAACCGATGAAAGCCGTAATCGCGATATTCCTATCAATATTACATTGCCAGCTAATAATGCTAAGTGTACAGCGCAAGCAAAATGCCCTGTGGCGTTTATTAATGCGGGCTACGGTATTAGCCATAATGAATATACGTTTGTTAGTAATGCGTTTAATCAGCGCGGATACTTAACAGTAGCCGTTGCACATGAATTAAAAAGTGACCCTTACCTTAATCGTGAGCAACCTTACTTAACCACTCGCATGGAAAACTGGCACCGTGGCGTAGTAACGCTTAAGTTTTTAGTTAATGAGCTATCGAGTAAATACCCAGCGTACGACTTTACAAAGCTCGCCTTATTTGGGCATTCTAATGGCGGGGATATTTCGGCGTTATACGGCTCTATTTACCCTAATGAAGTAAGCCAAATTATTACTCTCGATCATCGCCGCATGTTGATCCCACGCAATAAAAACATTCGCGTACTTACGCTTCGTGGTAGTGATTACCCCGCTGATGCGAATGTGCTGTTAAACGATTCAGAGCTGGATAAGTTTCCTGTTACACAAATAATGATAGAAAAATCACGCCATAACGATATGTACGATGGCGGACCAATATGGCTGGTGGATAGAATGAGTAAAGAAGTAGAGGGATTTTTAGATAGTAAAAATTAGGTTTATAAAAGTTAAATCATAGCGCAGTGTTAGCTGCGCTATATTACTTTTATGGTAGTTACTCTACCAATTCACTTACAATAACAGGATTGTTATGTAGTGTTTTATGCACAGGACATTTGTCGGCTATTTCGAGTAAACGCTGGCGCTGCTCTTGTGTTAAATCACCGATTAAAGTGATTTTACGGGTAATGGCTTCTAGGTTACCGGTTTGCTCACAATCGTCGCAATCTTTGTTGTAATCTCGAGTGTGATCAAGTTCTACTTTGACATGCTCTAGCGCTAAGTTTTTACGTGTAGCGTACATGCGCAGTGTCATTGCCGTACAGGCACCAAGCCCCNATACGGATCGGGGCCTAAGTTTTTACCGCCTACCTTTATTGGCTCATCGGCAAGCCAAGTATGATCTTTGGTGCTTACGTGCTGAGTAAATACATGATCTTTTTCTTCAACAAGTACATTGCCACCCGTTAGGCTTGCGGCGTATTTTGTTTTGTCATATTTAACGTAGCGATTAGCCCACGTTGCAATAATTTCTGCAGCGTAGTCGGCATCGTTTTTATTAGTAAGTAAGTGATCGGCGTTATCTAGGCTAATAAAACTTTTAGGGTGCTTGGCTGATGCGTAAATTTTTTCGGCTTCGCTAATATTTACAGTTGCATCAATAGGGGAGTGCATTACTAATAATGCGCGCTTAAGCTTACTAATGTGGCTTTTATCGTACTTGGCTATATCGTCAATAAATTGCTTTTTAATGGTAAATTCACGACCAGCTAAGTTTACTTTAGCTTCACCTGCTGCGTTAATTTCATCAAGATGTGCTTCAAAGTTATGCGCTACGTGCTGCGCATCTGACGGTGCACCAATAGTTGTAATGGCCGATACTTCAGGAATGTGCTCAGCAGCAGCCAGTACCGCAGCGCCGCCTAAACTGTGGCCAATGAGTAATTGCGGCGCTGCAAAGTGCTCACGCAGATGATCAGCCGCTGAAACTAAATCTTGAATGTTCGATGAAAAGTTACTGTTAGCAAAGTCGCCATCGCTATTGCCTAAACCGGTAAAGTCAAAACGCAGTACAGCTATGCCTTGTTGCGTAAGTGCACGGCTTATACGTGTAGCTGCTGCTATGTCTTTTCCGCATGTGAAGCAGTGTGCAAATAGCGCGTAAAACTTAACGTCACCAGAGGGAAGTTCAAGTTGGCCGGCAAGTTCTAAATCGCCGCTTTTAAAAGATACTTTTTGTCGCATGGGGAGCCTTATTTACACAAATAAAATACATTATAGTAGTAGACCAGAGATTGTTACTAAACCTTGCAAATTCAACGTTTTTTATAAGTTGATCTTGATCAAGCTAAGTGGCGGTGGCTATGCTTTGCGGACATATGTCCTTATTTTTTTAAGGTCATTTGTCTATCCTCGCATAGCGCTATAATGAAGGCTTTGCTACTTTATCTTAGCTATTTGCTACTATTGAAGCAGTTCACTTCTCACAACCTATTCACTGGAACGTACAATGCAATTACCTACTGTTGATTATAAAGCTCCCGATGCGGCTGCACAATTTGTTGAATCATTAAGAAATACTGGATTTGGCGTTTTAAAAAACCACCCAATCCCACAGTCTTTAGTTGAGTCTATTTACAAAAATTGGCAAGACTTTTTTAACTCAGAGCAAAAGCAGGACTTTTTATTCTCTAAAGAAACTCAAGACGGTTACTTTCCGCCTTCAGTATCTGAAGTAGCGAAAGGCTTTACAATAAAAGACATTAAAGAGTACTTCCATGTGTACCCTAAAGGTCGCGTTCCTGCAGAGCTTGAAGCTGATGTACGTGAATACTACCGTTTAGCAAGTGAATTTGCTGGTACTTTACTAAGCTGGGTGCAGGCTGAATCTCCAGCTGATGTACGTGCTAAGTTTTCGATTGATTTAAAAGACATGATTGCCGGTTCTGAGCAAACATTGTTACGTATTTTACATTATCCGCCAATGACAGGTGATGAAGAGCCAGGTGCTATTCGCGCAGCAGCTCACGGCGATATTAATTTATTGACTGTATTGCCAGCTTCTAATGAGCCTGGTTTACAAGTTCAAAAAACAGATGGCGGTTGGTTAGACGTGCCATGTGATTTTGGCAGCTTAATTATTAATATTGGCGACATGCTACAAGAAGCGTCGGGCGGGTATTTCCCATCGACAATTCACCGTGTAATTAACCCAACGGGCAAAGCATCTACTAAATCGCGTATATCACTGCCGTTATTTTTACACCCGCATCCAGATGTTGTGCTTTCAGAGCGCTACACGGCAGATAGCTACTTGCAAGAACGCCTGCGCGAGTTAGGTGTTAAGTAACTCTTATACTTAGAGTAATTAAGTATAAATATAAAACGGCTTATGGCCGTTTTTTGCATTTTTAAGCAACTTGGTCACAGGTTTAATTTTATTAAGCTATGCTCAATTGCTCGCAACGTAAATAATGGCATGCATTCTTAGCTACTACAGGTATAATGCGCGCAACTGGCTAATGTAGCCTAATTTAAAAGAGAGTTTATATGAGTTTTGAAGGTTTAGGTTTATCACAGTCTTTGGTTAATGCGGTTTTAGAAAAGGGCTATGAAACGCCAACGCCGATTCAGGCTCAAGCAATTCCTGCAATTATTGAACGCCGTGATGTTATGGCGGCAGCGCAAACGGGTACTGGTAAAACAGCAGGTTTTACATTACCACTTATTGAACGTTTGTCTTCTGGCCCTAAAGCTAAAAGTAACCACGTACGTGCACTTATTTTAACGCCTACACGTGAGCTTGCTTTGCAAGTAAGCGAAAACGTTGAAGAGTACGCTAAGCATTCGGATGTGAGTTCATTTGTAGTTTACGGTGGCGTTAAAATTAACCCACAAATGCAGCGTCTTCGTAAAGGTGTTGATATTTTAGTAGCAACACCGGGTCGTTTAATCGATTTACATAATCAAAATGCCGTTAAGTTTGATAGCGTTGAAGTGCTTGTACTCGATGAAGCTGACCGCATGCTAGACATGGGCTTTATTCACGACATTAAACGCTTAATTGCTAAAATGCCTGCTAAACGTCAAAACTTGATGTTTTCGGCTACATTTTCAGATGAAATTCGTGCATTAGCAAAAGGGTTAATTAATGACCCAGTTGAAATTTCAGTTGCTGCAAAAAATACCACAGCTAAAAGTGTTACTCAGTGCGTTTACGCGGTAGATAAAACACGTAAAACAGCATTGCTAAGCCACTTGATTCGCACTAACGATTGGCAACAAGTGTTAGTTTTTAGCCGTACAAAGCATGGTGCTAACCGCTTAGTTAAACAACTAGAACGCGATGACATTGTAGGCGCTGCTATCCATGGTAATAAATCACAAGGCGCACGTGTAAAAGCGCTTGATGGTTTTAAAAGTGGTGAAGTACGCGTACTAGTAGCAACAGACATTGTTGCACGTGGTTTAGACATTGTTGAATTACCGCATGTTGTTAACTACGACTTACCAAACGTATATGAAGATTACGTTCACCGTATTGGCCGTACAGGCCGTGCTGGTGCATCGGGTCATGCAATTTCGTTTGTAACAACAGAAGATGCTGTTGATTTATACGGTATTGAACGCTTTATTGGTGAGCTTATACCGCGTGCTGAAGAAGACGGTTTTGAGCCTATTAACCCAGTAGCAGAGCGCGCATTAGATGCTCGCCCACTGCCGGCTAAAAAACCTAAGAAAAAGCAGCCTTTTAATAAGCCTAAATCTGATAGCAGCAAGCCTAACAGTAAAAAGCCGAACAATGGTGGTAATGGTACCGGCCCACGCCGAGGTGGTTCTAAAAAGCCAGCAGCTAAAACAGATGACAGCGCGCAAAACCCATGGGCAAAGCGTGAATCTGTTGGCGGTAATGGCCAACGCCGCCGTCGCACAAATAACGATTAATCATTATTAAAGATTATATTGGCGTTTAATTAATTTAGAATTTAGTTAAGTGCTGATACAAAAAAACGCGCTCCCTTCTTTTGAATAAATAGAAGTAGCGCGTTTTTTATTGCCTGTAATGTGTTATTAGCTGATTAAATAGTTAACACCTAAACCTACAAATAAAGTCACACTTACGCTAAGTAGTGTACCGAGCATAACGTACTCGGTAAGTTTTTTATCTTTACTGGCACTTAAATCGCCAAACCTAAATACCGATTTTGCGGCAAGTAAAAAACCAAGCCCTGCAAATTGGTCAAGCAATATAAAGCTCAGCATAAGTACGCGCTCCAACATACCAATGCTTTGCCCTGCAAGCACTAAGCTACCAGTACTTGAAAAGTTACTTGTTAAACGCTCTAACATCATTCTTATAAATACGGCGCTAGGACTCAAAATAATTAAATAACCACATACCACCCACAGTATTTTGGGATCAGTGAGCATATTATTAATTGCAGCCATAAAGCTACTGTTATCAGTTAGCCAAATACTGAGCGCAATAATAACGAGTATGTGCGCTATTTGATCAAGTAAAAAAGGCACCACGCCTTTATTAGAATACGATTTAGCTATATCAATAAAATAATGGCTCACCATAATGCTTGCCGTTGCAATTAAAACACTGCTTAGTTGCTGCCAGCCAAATGTGTATTCCCACACGGTAACGATGAGTGCACTTGTTACACCATGCACGAGTACATGAAAATAAAGCTTAGTGGCTTTAAAGTGACGAGTGTTTCTCTCGTTTACCCAACTCATAGGTTGCCAGTAAAAGTCAGCGAGTAAGTGGCCAATAATAAGTGCGACCAGTAAAAGTGAAAACGCCATTATTCACCTCCTTTAATTATATTTTTTATAACGTGCTGTGTGTGCTTAATGAAGCGCTCTATAAGTTGGTAATGCGCTAAATTTAGTAGTTTTGTTACATTTTCGCGACTTGTTTTAAGCTCTTTAGCTAGTGCCGCATGGCTGTTGTCTGAGGATGTTAAATAGACATACAGGGCATTTGCTTGTTTTTGTGTGATTTTAGTGAGCAATACGTCAGCAAAGGCTAAATTAAGATTTAAGCTTTCATCGAGCTGCTGCTCATTAATATTAAAAACAAAGCGTTGATTGCTTATTTTATCAAGGGCTTGCCCCGAAAGGGTAAAAGCAGAGCCGGTTGCTGTTTTTATATCGCTGCGTGGGTTATCTATTTGCCCAAGCGCTAGGCTTTGGCGTAGCTCATAACCTGATGATTTAAGGTGTAAATACACTAGTATAGCGTTTTTAAAAAGATACTCAGGGTTATTAACTTGTAACTGAAAGGCATCGCCTCGGTATATATTCCAAAGGGTTTGCTCACCCGAAATATTTCGCAAACTTTGCTCTAGTTGGTAAAGCATGGCATCGTATTGCTGCTTAGGGATGGTTTGCGATTTAATAATATCGCCGCTGATCACACCAATCATAAAAATCTCAAAATGGTTACTTTTTAATATGTAACCAATATTGGTTACATAAGGGTAAGTAACTAATTTAGGTTACTTAAATATAAATTGCAAGGTACACTTATTTTAATTGCTATTAATCCTCATTAGGACACTAAATGACTTTACAAAACGAGCAGCAAAGCACGAAACCACGAGTCGGTATTTTTGTTGATGTGCAAAATATTTATTACACGTGCCGCGAGAGTTACGGAAAAAACTTTGACTACAATGCGTTTTGGCGGGTAATGCAAGCGCAATACAATATTGAATGTGCTTTTGCGTATGCTATTTATCGAGGGGATGAAAAGCAAAATCAGTTTCAGAATATTTTGCGTGCGATTGGTTTTGACGTAAAGCTAAAGCCATTTATTCAACGTCGTGATGGAAGTGCTAAAGGCGATTGGGATGTAGGCATAACAATAGACATGTTAGAGCAGGGTAAAAATCTTGATAAGGTTATTTTGCTCTCTGGCGATGGTGACTTTGCCTTGTTACTTGGGCATTTAAAAAATCAATATAATGTACCGTGCGATGTTTACGGTGCTGACCGGTTAACCGCTGAGGTATTAAAACAAAGCGCTGAGCAATTTCATTTAATTGATAATACTTTGCTACTTTAATAGCAAAAAATAGTTAAAAAAATGCAAGCTAAGTGCCTGCAACATGAGAGATTTTAATACAAAGCCGTAATAGATGAATTAAGCCTTATATAGGCTTTTTTTATTACTGTAATCAATTGGGTTTGCTAAATGATTATGGTAATTTTAAAGCATAACGAGTTACCAAGGACTTACATGCTTCATTACAGCAACATGCCACTAGATAGAGGCTCAAATTTTCGTAAAGACCCATCGTGGCTTAAAGCGCAAATGTCGGCGCAAAGTAAATGGGTTTTAGTTAAAAATAATCAAACCCTATTTATTAAAGATACCCCTAAAGTAAGCTATTTAACATATCAACAAGTGGCACATTTAGATTTAACGAGTGCTATTTTTGTTGGTTTAAACAATGCTAAACATGGTGTGTTTGCACTGGATGTATCTGATCTGGATGAAAGCGTACTTATACCTTTAATAGAGGGCGCTCAGTTTTTTGATATTCGCCAATATGGGCCTCAAGTAACCATTAAATATGCCTCAATAGCGGCCCTTGCGAGAGGTTTATGTTATTGGCATGCCACGCATCGTTTTTGTGGGCGCTGTGGTAGTAAAAACCGTTCAGTGGAAGCCGGGCACTCTAGAGTGTGTGAAAACGAAAACTGTAAGCATCCTACATTCCCCCGCACCGATCCTGCGGTAATTATGGTTGTAACTAAAGTCTTTGCAGATGGAGTAGAGCGCTGTTTGTTAGGTCGCCAAGCTGCGTGGCCCATTGGTATGTATTCGTCGCTTGCTGGATTTGTAGACCCAGGGGAAACACTGGAACAAGCTGTTGCGCGTGAAGTTAAAGAAGAGGCAGGTATAGAGGTTGATAATGTACGTTATGTAGCATCTCAGCCTTGGCCGTTCCCATCGTCAATTATGCTTGGTTTTTTTGCAGAGGCGACATCTGAGGAAATTAACGTAGATAAAGAAGAGCTAGACGATGCAAAATGGTTTAGCCGTGAAGACTTAGCACAATTTGGTAATTGGCACGAAGAAGGTGAGCATTTAAAGCTGCCTAGAACCGACTCTATCTCTCGTTATTTAATTGAGCATTGGCGCACAAACCCTTAAGGATTAACAATGTCGAGTAAAAGTAATAAAAACACTCAGCTAGTGTCATCAGGACGCAAAAAAGCGTATACACACGGCGTAGTAAACCCGGTTGTACAGCGTGCATCTACTATTGTATTTGATACCGTAGCAGATTTAAAAGAAGCAGCTAAAACCCGTGGCGATAAAACGTTATTTTATGGGCGCCGGGGCACAACAACACACTTTGCGCTGCAAGAAGCGATTACAGAACTTGAAGGCGGCGAAGGCTGTGCACTATACCCGTGTGGCGCAGCGGCGATTAGCCAAGTATTTTTATCGTTTTTAAAAACCGGTGATCATATTTTAATGGTTGATAACGTGTACGAACCAACTCGCGATTTTTGCGATAAAATTTTAGTGGGACTGGGCATTACAACAACCTACTACCCGCCAACCATTGGCGCAGGTATTAAAGATTACATTCAGCCAAATACTAAAGTGTTGTTTTTAGAATCTCCAGGTTCTATTACGATGGAAGTGCAAGATGTGCCCGCTATGGTAAAAGTAGCCAATGAGCACAACGTAATGACCATGCTTGATAATACCTACGGTAACGGCTTGCATTATCGCCCGTTAGAGCACGGTGTTGATATTAGTATTCAAGCTGCAACAAAGTATATTGTTGGCCATTCAGACGTGATGATGGGTGTGGCTGTTGCTAATAAAAAGTATTGGCCAACCTTGCGCGAAAACTCGTACTTACTAGGGCAATGTACCAGTGCCGATGATGCGTATTTAGCGCTTAGAGGCCTGCGTACAATGGGTGTGCGTTTAAATCAACATGAAAAAGCAGCAATAGAAGTAGCTAAATGGCTTGAACAACATGAGCTTGTTGATCATATTCGACACCCTGCATTTGAAACCTGCCCAGGACATGAGTTTTTTAAACGTGATTTTGATGGCAGTAATGGGTTGTTTTCATTTGTGATGAAAACCGGTAATCAAAAAGCGATTGATGCATTTTTAGATAACCTTGAGCATATTAAAATGGGCTTTTCGTGGGGCGGTTTTGAAAGTTTAGTAACGGCTAATTTAACTATGAAAGGGCTACGTTCAAATACAGGTTGGGATTTAGGCCCGGTTATTCGCCTGCATATTGGCCTTGAAGATGTTGAAGATTTAATTAGCGATTTAAGCCAAGCACTTGAGGTTTATAAGCAGCATTTATAATTTTTAACGCAATTTATGCTGTTACATTTAAATGTATTGTTACAAAGCTCACCATTGGTGAGCTTTTTTTTGCTGGTAATTCAAGGTGTTTACACTTAGTGTGGATAAATACACAGAAAAGAAAAGTCATTAAGGATAGTCAATGGCAACACCATTACCGATAAACGTAGGGCGATTAACGCAAATAGCGGGATTTGAGCTTGTACGTATGTTTTTAACTAAACGTGGACTTATTGCATTAGCTGCCTTTGCATTGGTGTGGCTAATCATACTGCGCTACCCAATAGGGCAGGCAGTAGGCATTGTAAGTGCGCCCGATTTTGAGCAAATAGCCCGTGATATATCAGGTTCTATTGGTTTAAGTAAATTATTGGATTGGCCTGAGGCCGAATTTGCTATGTACTGGTTAATAGCCCTGTATAGCTTTCCCGTTTTTGGTTTATTTATTTGTAGCGACCAAACAGTAGGCGACAGAGAGCGTGGCACACTGAGGTTTTTATCACTGCGCTCCACTCGCTTTGAAATACTGTTTGGCCGTTTTTTAGGGCAGCTAGCGGTATTAGCCTGCTTAGTGGGCATTACTCTTGTGGCTACGCTCGCTGTACTAGGGTTTAGAGATCCAAGTTTACTGGCAGGTGGTTTTGCCCGTGCACTTTCTATATTTTTAATATTAGTGATTACTCTGTGCCCATTTGTAGCACTTATGACGTTAATAAATACTTTTGCTCGCTCATCGCGCTTATCTATTGTATTGGCAATTTTATATTTTGCAGCAGGCGGTATTGTAGTTGGTATATTGCAATGGCAAATACCCGCATTAGGCTTGCTTGATTATTTATTTCCGGGTGTGCAAATAGAGTTATTAGCGGGGCAAAATTTACCATTATTAAGCGCTGTTGCTATTCCCCTTGTACAAACAGCGGTGCTACTAAGCGTTGCTCAACGTATTTTTGCAAGGAGCTCACTATGAGACCATTAATTACAGCTAGCGGTTTGAGTAAATCGTATGGTGCAAAACTTGCGCTTAATAATGTGGACTTTGAAATTAACAAAGGCGCGCCAGTGGCGCTTGTCGGGCCAAATGGTGCGGGTAAAACTACCTTATTTAGTTTGTTGTGCGGCTATATAGCGCCAAGTAAAGGCAGCCTTGAAATATTAGGGCATAAGCCAGGTAGTGCTGCTTTATTTAATAAAGTAAGTGCATTACCGCAAGATGCACAACTTGACCCTCGTTTTAATATAGACAAGCAACTTGCCTTTTATGCAAAACTACAAGGTATGGGGGCAAAGCAAAGCCAAACTGAGGCGCTACGTGTACTTGATTTAGTTGGCTTAAAAGAAATTGCAAAGCAGCGTGCAGGGGACTTATCGCACGGTATGCGCAAGCGCGTTACGATAGCGCAAGCACTTATTGGCGCGCCACAAATTGTAATGCTTGATGAAGCAACCGCAGGGCTTGATCCGATTCATGCCAGAGAAGTACGTGAGCTAGTATCTGAATTAAGTGAGCAGGCTACATTTATTTTAAGCTCTCACGATTTAACTGAGCTTGAGCGACTATGCTCACAGGTACTTCATTTAGATAAAGGCGTACTAAGCGAGCACCAAACAAAAACTAATAATACCGATAAACACTTTTATACATTAATGCTAAGCGAGGCTTATCAGAATGTTGAGCAACAGCTTCAAGCAATTGCAGGGGTGAGCCGGGTGTATATGAGCCAACATAAAGAATATGTAGTTGAGTATCAGCCAACAGGTGAGCCGCTTGATATTGCACTGCTGAGTTTTTGTCATCAGCACAATTGGAAGTACAGGCAGTTAGTTAATGGTCACACATTAGAGAATCAAATATTTAAACAGGAGAAAGTATAATGGGTTTACTTAGCGGACTTATGGGTAATGCAAGCGAAGTTGACGATTCTGATTTAGAGAAAATCCTCGCCAATACATTAATTGACGGTGAACAAGTAGAAAAGGCATATAAAGTAGTACGTGATATGTTTATTTTTACTAATAAGCGTTTAATCTTAATTGATAAGCAAGGTATGACCGGTTCTAAAATGGAAATGGTGAGTGTTGCTTACTCTAAAATAACCAAGTTTAGTAAAGAGAGCGCAGGCCATTTTGACTTAGATGCCGAGCTAAAAATATGGGTTGGCTCAGATCCAACACCAATTAGTAAAGAGTTTAAGTCTGGCGATAATATTAACGATGTTTACCGTATTATTAGCCAACACGCGCTTTAATACGGTACATGTTTTAAGTAGTTGTTGACTAGATGTTGCAACTACTTTAATTTTACAGTTTACAACACTTCCTTACAATTAACTTAATAAATACAACTGGTTAGTTAAGTTTTCATTCAGTTTCCTAACGTTAGCATGTGCCTCGACTTTAGCAATACAGCTAGAGCATAAAAAGCAATGTACATAGGGAAGTCTTACAATGAAAAAATTAGCAGTTATTATTTCGAGCATTTTATTATCTAGCACTGCGGCTGCTGCAGACAGCTATAATTCAATTAGTAACCTAAGCTACAAAAATAGCGATAACAACGATACTGTTGCTGTAGATTCTATTTACTATTTATCTCCTAAAAAAACTTTAGGCCCGTACGATCAGTTTGAATACATCAATAAACAAACTAACGTATATGGTGGCTATGCTGATGACGACTTTGGCGATTTAACATCAGTTGGTGGTGAATACTTCATTAATGAATTTGTTGTTGGCGCATCTTACGAAAACCTAGACCCAGATTCAGGTTCTAACAGTGAGCTTTATAAACTGACGGGTGGTTACTTTTTCAACCCTGATTTACTTGCAAAAGTAACACTAGTTGAAAATAAAGACGGCGATGATTACGCATTATTTGATTTAGCTTACAACTACATGCTAAACAGCACTGATTACGTTGGTGTTACACTTACATCAGACGACGATTTTGATTACCGTGCAGTGGCTGCTAAATACTTTATTGATTTGCAGCAAGGTAACTACCTAACATTTGAAGGTAAATACGAAAGTATTGATGATGCAGAAAACCAATGGGTAGCAGAAACTAACTACTACTTCTCAAAAGCAACATCTGTATTTGCTAACTACAATAAGCAAGATACTTATAGCTTTGGTGCTCAACACTTCATCAATAAAAATATTGGTGTAAAGGTGGGTTACGAAAACAACGCTGATGATTCTGACAACGATGCGTACTTTGCTAACATGCGTTTTCAGTTTTAATTAAGTCCCGTACTTAGTTAATACAAAAGTAATATTAAAAAGCCCGCTAAATTTAGCGGGCTTTGTCGTTTTTAAACGTTTGAGCTTTCAACTATAAACTTTTACCAGCCATAATTACGGCCTTTATCATGCTCATCTAAATAACTCCTTTAAGTTATAAATAGAGTCGCCATGAATGGCTAAATTGTTATTAAAGCCATTAAGTGCAGTCGATGATAATAGCTATAAAATAGTAAGAATTGGAGTTGTTTTTGCTAGTAAACAATAGTTATTGGAAAAAACAGATAAAAATATGCACTGATACAAACCTATTTTTCATTATAAATACAGAAAAAATGAATTAAACAGAGTAATTTTTTTGAGAAATTAAAAAAAATTAGTGAGAGGAAATTATATTGATGAGGTTTATCGAATAATTCAGTTGTGTTCGATTTAGCGACAGTTTGTACCGTATTTGTTACTTTTTGAATTTAAATGATGACATGATATTGTCTTGTAGATTTAATGGATACTTTGTATTTACATTTGCATGTAAATTATTACAACTCCATTGGTTTTAATTTGACTTTTCGTTCAGTTTTTGTTCATTTTTCTGGCGTTAGGATGCGCCCCGACTTTGGCTAGACAGCTGAGGCATTAAAGTAATATTTATAGGGAATTTAAAATGAAAAAATTAGCCGTTATCATTTCGAGCATTTTATTATCAAGCGCTGCAACCACTGCAATAGCCGCAGATACTTACCAATCAATTAGCCATGTAGGATATGTGGACGTAGATGGTGATGACACATTAAGTGTTGACTCAACGTATTATTTTTCTCCAAAAGCGACTTTAGGTCCTTACGATCAATTTGAATACATCAATAAGCAAACAAATGTTTATGGTGCATACAGTGATAATGATTTTGTAGATGTTACTAGCGTTGGCGGTGAGTATTTTGTAGAAGATTTTGTATTAGGTGCACAGTACAATAATTTCGATAGTGATTTTGGCTCAAGCACGGATGTAATTGAACTTTCAGCTGGTTACTTCTTTAACCCAAACCTTGTATTAAAAGCAACGTTTGTTGATGTAGAAGATGCTGACAATCAATTTGTGTTTGACTTAGCGTATAACCACCAGTTAAACAGCACTGATTATATCGGCTTTACAGTAACAGCAGATGATGAGTTTGATTACCGTGCAGTAGCAGCTAAGTACTTTGTTGATTTACAGCAAGGTAACTACTTGACTGTTGAAGGTAAATTTGAAGATGTTGATGGCGGTTCAAGTAACTGGGAATTAGCATCTAACTACTATTTCAGCAAAGCAACATCAGTTTTTGTTACAGTTAATAAAAATGATGATTACACTCTTGGTGCTCAACACTTTTTCAACAACAATGTTGGTTTAGAAGCAGGTTACGGCAATAACTGGGATGATTCTGATTATGATGCCTACTTTGCAAATGTAAGCTTACAGTTCTAATTTAACAGAAAATTAGAATATGAATAAAAAGCCCGCTCATTTGAGCGGGCTTTTTGTTCAGCGCTATTTACCAGCCGCAGTTGCGGCCTTCGTTTTGTTTATCTAAATAAGTTTGTAATGGTGCAAAGTAATCGAGCATTGCTGTTGCATCCATTTGCGGCTTACCTGTTACAGTTTCAAGCGCTTCTTGCCAAGGGCGAGACGAACCCATTTCAAGCATAGCGTTTAGCTTATCCCCTGCATCTTTTGAGTTATAAATAGAGCAGCGATGAATGGCTTTATCGTTACCGGCAATTTCACATAAGCTGCGATGAAACTCAAATTGTAAAATATGCGCTAAAAAGTAACGTGTATAAGGCGTGTTACCCGGAACGTGGTACTTAGCACCCGGATCAAAATCATTTTCGCTACGTGCGATAGGAGCTTGCACTCCTTGGTACTTTTCACGTAGTTCCCACCATGCTTTATTGTAATTTTCTGGTGCTACTTCCCCTGAAAATACCTGCCAGCGCCACTGATCAACCATTAAGCTAAACGGCACAAAGGCGACTTTATCAAGTGCCATTTTCATTAATAAACCAATATCTTTAGATTCATCAGGAACTTGTTCAAGTAAGCCGATTTCTTTTAAGTAACCCGGTGTAACCGATAAGGCAATGGTGTCTCCAATGGCTTCATGAAAACCATCGTTTGCACTTTCTTGATAAAATAAAGGCTGTTTATTATAAGCGCGCTGATAAAAGTTATGACCTAATTCATGATGAATAACTGAAAATTCTTCGCCTGTGCGCTGAATACACATTTTAATGCGTAAATCGTCTTTGCTATCGATATTCCATGCTGATGCATGACACTGCACATCTCTGTCTTTTGGTTTTACAAACAGTGAACGCTCGTAAAATGTCTCTGGTAGTGCGTCAAAACCCATTGAGGTAAAAAAGTTTTCAGCCCCTTTTACCATTTTAAGTTCGTCGTAATTATTTTGAGCTAATAACTCGGTTACGTCGTAACCCGGATCGGCGTTTTCTGGTGCAACTACATCGTAAATATTACCCCATGCTTGCGCCCACATATTACCAAGTAAGTGCGCTGGTATTGGCTGATCTTGAGGTACTTTGTCGGTGCCATACTTTTCACCTAACTTTGCGCGAACATGGCAGTGTAGCGAGTTATACAGTGGTTTAACTTGGCCCCAAATACGGTCAAGCTCGGTGGTGAAGTCATCAGCAGGCATATCGTATTTACTGCGCCACATAGCGCCCATATCGGCATAACCAAGCTCCTTTGCACCTTCGTTGGTCAGTACTACTTGTTGCTCGTAAAGTGAGCGCATTGGTTTTGATATTTGACGCCAGCCTTGCCATAAATCAAGTAGTTCGTTGTAATCTCGGCTGGTGGCCATTTTTGAAGTCATGTCGCCAAGGCTTAAACAGCTGCCGTCTTCTTTACAGTATTTACCCTTACCGTATAGCCCGCCAAGCTCTGCGACAATTTGTGAAAGTTGCGCAGTTTTATCAGCGTCTTGTGGGGCAGGAAGTGTAAGTGCGAGTTTTAGTTTATCAAGCTTACGGCGAGCATCGTAATCAAGCTCTAGTTCATCATATTTTGCAGCTTCATTGGCTAAACGCACGACTGTTTCGGTCATTTTACGGTTAACTTCAGCCGATAGAGCCGACGTATCATGAGTAATAAAGTTTGCGTAAATCCATTCTGCACGGCTCGATTCTAAATAAAGTGCACTTAGTTCTTTTTCTGTGTTTGTTATAAATGTTTTTGCACCTTTAGCTGTTACAGCTTTTTTAGTGTGTGCTGAATCGGTAGTGTCTATCGTTACTTCTGCATCGCAGGCCGTTAAAGCAAGAGTACTTGCTACCATTAAGGCGCTCATACTTAGTTTAAATCGAAAGGGGATCATGCTATTCCTTTAATTTATTGTTATTAAAACGTTGATAATAGCAGTGATGTTTAAAACAATAAAATGGATGCGTTAAGGCTCACGACTCGTCGTGCAATGATTGTATTTAAATTAAGATGGGTCATAATTAAGTTACTATTTTCATTCAATGTGTAAGGAATGTGCGCATGTTAATATTTATAATATTGCTGGTCGTGGTGGTGGTTATTTTTGCGGTTAAAGATATTCGCCTAAACTTGATTAGTCGTCCTACGTTTAAAATGTTCAAAAAGGTGCTTCCGCCATTATCGCAAACAGAGCGAGAGGCGATGGAAGCAGGTGATGTTTGGTGGGATGGTGAGTTATTTAGTGGGAACCCAGATTGGCAAAAACTGCACCGCTTTCCTAAACCAGAGCTTAGCGATAAAGAAAACGCATTTATGGCTAACCAAGTAGAAACCTTATTGGCGATGCTTGATGATTATCAAATTGTACAAAAAGACAAAGACTTACCAAAAGAAGTGTGGGATTACCTAAAAACAGAAGGTTTTTTTGCGCTGATCATTCCTGAAAAATTTGGCGGTCGTGAGTTCTCGGCAATTGCTAATTCAACGATAGTGTCAAAAATTTCGACTAAAAGCTTAACAGCCGCAGTCACTGTTATGGTGCCTAATAGCTTAGGTCCAGGTGAGTTACTTCTTCACTATGGTACTAAAGAGCAGCAAGATCGTTGGCTGCCAAGTTTAGCAAATGGTACAGATGTTCCTTGTTTTGCATTAACGGGACCAGAGGCGGGCTCTGATGCTGGCAGCATTCCTGATTCCGGTGTGGTGTGTATGGGTGAGCACAATGGCGAGCAAGTAATGGGCCTGCGTTTAAATTGGTCAAAGCGTTACATTACGCTTGCACCCGTTGCTACTGTTCTCGGCTTAGCATTTAAAATGTATGATCCAGACGCTTTATTAGGTGATAAAAAAGAGCTAGGCATAACGTGTGCGCTTATACCAACCGATCATCCGGGTGTCGAAACGGGTGAGCGTCATTATCCACTTAATATGGCCTTCATGAATGGTACCACTTACGGTAAAGATGTATTTATACCACTGGATTGGATCATTGGTGGACAAGAGTGTGCAGGGCGTGGCTGGAGAATGCTTGTTGAGTGTTTAAGTGCAGGGCGTGGTATATCACTACCAGCATTGAGTGCAGCAACTGGACATTTAGCTTCAAAAATGACATCGGCATACGCCATGGTACGCCAGCAGTTTGGTGTATCTATAGGGCAGTTTGAAGGAGTGCAAGAGGCACTTGCACGTATTGGTGGTTTAACTTACACACTTGAGTCGTGCAGATTAATGACCGCAGGTGCGATTGATTTAAAATTAAGCCCATCGGTTGTAACAGCGATTGCTAAATACCATATGACTGAAATGGGTCGTATGGTAATGAACGATGCAATGGATATTCATTCAG
The DNA here is from genome assembly GCF_000497955.1 of Pseudoalteromonas sp. TAE56. Classification (NCBI taxonomy): domain Bacteria; kingdom Pseudomonadati; phylum Pseudomonadota; class Gammaproteobacteria; order Alteromonadales; family Pseudoalteromonadaceae; genus Pseudoalteromonas; species Pseudoalteromonas sp. TAE56. Next base: position 12,407 of record NZ_AUTN01000130.1, on the reverse strand, counting down.
GTAAAGGAATTCAAGTAGGGCCTAATAACTATTTGGCGCATGGCTATATGGGTATTCCAGTATCAATTACGGTTGAAGGCGCGAATATTTTAACGCGTAACTTAATGATATTTGGCCAAGGTGCAACACGCTGTCATCCTTTTGTTTTAAAAGAAATGGAAGCCGCTGCCATGGAAGATGACGACGCAGCACTTGAACAATTTGATGGTTTATTAATGAACCATATAATATTTGCAGCAAGTAATGCAGGCATGGCATTTGTGCATGGCTTGACACGTAGTTGTTTTGCTAAAGCCCCTGTAGGTGGTGAAACGGCTGTTTATTATAAACAATTGAGTAGAATGAGCCGAGGCTTAGCTATTTGCACAGACGTGGCTATGTTAATGCTTGGCGGTGAACTTAAACGTAAAGAAATGATATCGGCACGTTTGGGTGATGTATTAAGTCATTTGTACTTAGCATCAACTGTTTTAAAACGTTATGAAGACGAAGGGCGCCAACAAGCTGATTTACCATTCGTAAAATATGCAATTGAGAACTCATTATTTGAAATTGGCCAAGCGTTTAATGGCTTCTTTAAAAACTTTTCAAATCCGGTTGTTAATTTTATCCTTAAACGTATCGTGTTCCCGCTTGGAAATCATTACCACAGACCAAGTGATGAAATAGCACAAAGTATTTGTGAGCGTATGACTCAACCGGGTGTATTTAGAAACCGCTTAACACACTTATGTTATGTAGATGAAAATGCAGGTACAGGCGTAATGGAAAATGCATTTTTAGCAATGCACGACATGCAAGCGCAGTTTAAAGATTTAAAACAATGGCAGCGCAAGGGCAGTGTGCCAACAACGCTTAATATTGAAGGCGCTATTAACTATGCACTTGAAAATAAGTTGTTAGAGCAAACGGATGCTGATGCAATGCATCACGCTAATAAGTTACGAAAGAAAGCCATTGCAGTTGATAATTTTCAACCAGGTGAGCTGTAGCGCACTACTTTAAATACTAACTCAAGCATGATCAAAAAGGCCTTACAAATGTAAGGCCTTTTTATGTGTAATTCATTTCTTTTAACGAGCGTAAGGGTCGGCAACAATTTTATCTATGTACCATTTCCCCTTTTTACGAAGCATTTTTACGCTGCGCATTTCGTCAATTTTATCACCATTTAAATAGCCGGTAAAAATAAGGTTTATTTTGGCATTATCACCGTACTGCTCACGGACGCTCATATTGGTCATATCAACTTCAATGGTTACTTCATCGTATTGCATATTTACTAAGTTACGGGAAAACTGTTTAGCAGTACCGTAGGATTTCATTATGCGTGTAAGGTTGGGTGTTGCCATGGTGCTGGCTTTTTGAAGGTCTTGCTGGTTATAAAGCGCATCAAAATAAGCGGTTGCTGTATCGCCAGGAGTGTCGCCAAGTGTTTTGGTATCGTCACCGCAGGCTGATAAAAATAAACAGAGAACCAAACTTAATAAACTCGTGATTTTTTTCATATTAATTATTATTAATTAGTTTTTTTAAAGTGTGTGGTTTATCTATGAAGATGTAAAGGTATGGCGGGCAATAAATAGAAAATTGGATAATAAATAATAAAAAAGGATGCCTAAAGCATCCTTTTAAAATTTTAGAATTGCTTATTGCACTAGCTCTTGCTCACTAAACTCTTCATCAAACATTGGGCTTGATAAGTAACGCTCAGTTGCACTAGGTAGGATAACAACAATATTTTTATCTGCGTTTTCAGGTTTTTCAGCAATTCGCTTAGCTGCAACAACCGCTGCACCTGACGAAATACCGACTAAAATACCTTCTTTTTTCATTAACTGATGCGCCATTGCAATTGCATCTTCGTTAGATACAAGCTCAGCTGCATCAATTAAGTCCATATCTAAGTTACCAGGGATAAAGCCTGCACCAATGCCTTGGATTTTATGAGGGCCTGGTTTAATTTCTTCACCGGCAAGCGTTTGGCTAATAACTGGAGAGTTAGTTGGTTCAACAGCAATAGATTTAACGTTTAGACCTTTTTCTGTTTTAAGGTAACGGCTAACACCTGTAATAGTACCGCCTGTACCTACACCGGCTACAAAAAAGTCTACTTTTCCGTCAAGTGCATCGTAAATTTCTGGGCCTGTTGTTTCAAAGTGAATTTTAGGATTTGCAGGGTTTTCGAATTGTTGTAATAAAATATATTTATCAGGTGCGGTTGCTTGAATTTCTTTTGCTTTTTCAATTGCGCCATTCATACCTTTAGCACCGTCGGTAAGTACTAGGTTTGCACCTAGTGCTTTTAATAGCTTGCGACGTTCAAGGCTCATAGTGTTTGGCATAGTAAGTGTTAACTTGTAACCACGAGCAGCTGCAACAAATGCAAGTGCAATACCAGTGTTACCTGATGTTGGCTCAATAAGTTCTTTACCTTCAACAAGCTGACCTGACTTTTCAGCTTCCCAAATCATTGATGCACCAATACGGCATTTGATACTAAAGCTTGGATTACGAGATTCAACTTTAGCGTATACATTCCCACCCGTAACACGATTAAGTTTTACTAGCGGCGTATTACCAATAGTTAGTGAGTTATCTTCAAAAATAGTAGACATAATGTTCCTTTGGATACAATCTGATCAACGTGCTAATAGCCTTTGCTACTAACTATACATACACACTTTACTGTGAGTTTAAAAAAACTAAAGTAAAGTTTGGCTATAACATATATTTATTGGGCTTATAACCAGTCGAAATAAAAATCAATTATTAACGGTGCTTTAGTTATTGTAGGTGCGGGCTTAATTTGAGATTTAAAGAGTAAAAACTCGTTTAGTCAAAAAATGTTCAAAAGAGCTCTAGATCAAGCTGCATTTGTTCGTTATTTGTGCATATAAATGTAACTTGAATAGTTTTATCACACAATGCGTCTAAAACATGATAAAAACACGTATCTAAATTCAATTAAGCAATCACAATGAAGTTAATCTTAAAATTAATTGCCGGTATTGTGGCCGGTATCTTAGTCGGACTATATGTACCTATAACTGGTGTTGAACTTTTATTTACAGTAAAAGAGCTGATTGGTCAAATTATCTCCTTTACCATCCCTCTTATCATTTTGTTTTTTATTGCATCGGGTATTGCTGGCCTACCAAAAGGGTCTGGTCACTTACTTGGTAAAACAGTCGGGTTTGCTTACAGCTCTACCATTATTGCAGGTACGCTTGCATTTTTATTAGTAAGTGCTGTTATACCTTTTTTAAGTGGTGGCATTACTTTTGAAGCTGAAGTTGCAACTGAAATTGGCAGTTTTATTGATTTAGAAATTCCACCTCTGATGGGTGTAATGACCGCATTAGTGACTGCTTTTGTATTTGGTATAGGCATGAGCCAATTAGAACTTGATACACTTAAAAAGGTGTCTGATCAGGGGCGAGATGTAATTGACGGGTTATTATCAAAAGTAATTATACCTGCTTTACCATTTTACATTGCTGGCGTATTTGCCGAAATGACGGTAGCGGGCACTGTGGTTGATACATTGCAAACATTTGGTGTAGTACTAGTTGCTGCGCTTGTTATGCATTGGTTATGGTTAAGCGTTTTATATATAGCGACAGGTATATTGTTAAAACGTAATCCAATCGAATTAGTTAAAAATATGCTCCCAGCTTACTTTACTGCGTTAGGTACTATGTCGAGTGCAGCAACGATTCCAGTATCGCTACAATCAAGTAAGGCAAATAATGTTAAAGAAGATGTAGCTAATTTTACTGTGCCGCTTTGCGCGACTATTCACTTATCTGGCTCAACTATAACAATAGTAACCTGTGCAATGGCTGTTATGTTTTTATCGCCAAGCATGGAAGTTCCTTCATTAATGGGTATGCTGCCATTTATTATGATGTTAGGTGTGGTAATGATTGCAGCTCCAGGTGCTCCAGGCGGTGCAGTCATGTCGGCGCTTGGTTTATTAACAAGCATGCTTGGGTTTAATGAAGGTGCTGTAGCATTAATGATTGCACTTTATTTAGCACAAGATAGCTTTGGTACTGCGTGTAATGTAACGGGTGATGGTATCATTGCGTTATGGGTTGACAGATTTAGCGAAAAATCGTCAGCTTAAACTATTAGAGTGAGGCAATAATATTAATTATTGTTTCGCTTTATGTATGTTACTGTGGCAAATTAATTTAATTAAATTGCATGTTGTTAGGTAAGTGAGGATGTTCCATTGATTAATGTACTTTTAGTTGATGACCATGAACTTGTACGAACAGGAATCAAGCGTATTCTTGATGACGTACGAGGGTTTAAAGTAATTGGCGAAGCTAAAACTGGCGAAGAGGCTGTACAGTTTTGTCGTCAGCATGCGCCAAACATAGTATTAATGGATATGAATATGCCAGGCATGGGCGGATTAGAAGCGACTAAAAAGATTTGTCGTTACTGCCCAGATGTAAAAATTATTGTGCTTACTGTTAATTGTGAGGATCCGTTTCCGAGCAAGGTAATGCAAATTGGCGCTCATGGCTTTTTAACTAAAGGTGCAGGCTCTGACGAAATGGTTCGTGCTATTCGTTGCGTTCATGCTGGTCAGCGTTATATTGCCCCTGAAATTGCACAGCAGATAGCGCTTGCACAAGTAACAGGCCGCACAGATGAAAACCCTTTTCAGAGTTTATCTGAGCGAGAGCTGCAAATTATGCTTATGATCACCAAAGGTGAAAAAGCACAAGATATAGCAGAGCGTTTAAATCTAAGCTCTAAAACAGTAAATAGCTATCGCTACCGTATGTTTGAAAAGTTAAATGTAGGTGGCGATGTTGAGCTTACCCATTTAGCTATTCGTCATAAAATGATTGATATAGACGTTTCGTACTAACTATAATTTATGTCTGAATTTGATCACGTACATTTTCTCAAAACGCTATCAAGCGAGCCGGGTGTATACCGAATGCTTGATAGTGACAGCCAAGTTATTTATGTTGGTAAAGCTAAGCATCTAAAAAAGCGTGTTAGCAGTTACTTTAGAAGTAATATTACCGATAGCAAAACACGCGTTTTAGTGAGTAATATTAGTGACATTGAAGTCACTCTCACCAATACTGAAACCGAAGCGCTGCTGCTTGAAAATAACCTAATAAAAAAATATCAGCCTCGCTACAACATATTATTGCGCGACGATAAGTCGTACCCCTATATTTTACTAACTAGCCATAAACACCCACGTTTAGCGTTTCATCGTGGCAGTCGTAAAATTAAAGGCGAGTACTTTGGGCCTTTCCCAAGCGCAGGAGCGGTATCTGAAAGCTTGCGCTTAATGCAAAAAATATTTCCTGTTCGTCAATGTGAAGATGCTTATTACCGCGCAAGAAGTCGCCCGTGTCTGCAATATCAACTTAAACGTTGCTCAGCTCCATGTGTAAATAAAGTAACGGATGATGATTACAGCGAGCAGGTTGATTATGTTCGTAAATTTTTAACAGGTAAATCTCACGAAGTTATTGCTGATTTAATAAAAAAAATGGAAGCAGCCAGCCTGCAGCTAAACTTTGAATTAGCGGCAAAAGTTCGCGACCAAATAATGCTACTTCGTAAAATGCAGGAGCAACAGTCTATTTCTGGTAACTTTGCAGAAATGGATGTTGTCGGTTTTGCGCATTTAAACGGGTTAAACGGTATTCATTTATTAATGATCCGCGATCATAAAGTGCTGGGTAGTAAAACCTATTTTCCAAAAGTACCTAAAGATTCGAGTGAACAAGAAATATTGACCTCATTTTTAGGACAATATTATTTAGCGCCAGGAGCAACTGGGCGTATTGCAAAAGAAATCATATTACCGTTTGAAATAGAAGAAAGCGCGGCGCTCGGCGAAGCACTCTCACAAATAAGTGAACGTAAAGTAACTCTTAAAGTTGTCACTCGGGGTGAGCGTGCGCAATACCTACAACTCGCAAATAAAAATGCATTAAACAGTATTGCGGTTAAACAAAGTACCCAAGACTCTATTAATAAACGTTATGCACAATTAAAAGCAACACTGCGACTTGACGATATTACCCGAATGGAGTGTTTTGATATAAGCCACACCATGGGGGAGAACACCGTTGCAAGTTGTGTTGTATTTGACTCACAAGGCCCAAATACAAAAGAGTATAGGCGCTACAACGTAACAGGTATAACTGGTGGCGATGATTATGCTGCAATGGAATTTGCACTTAACAAACGCTATAACAAGTTAGTAGACGAAGACAAAATTCCAGACGTTATCTTTATTGATGGTGGTAAGGGGCAGTTAGGGCGCGCTGAGCAGTATTTTTCTAATTGGCCGCACACAAAAATGCCTTTATTAGTAGGTGTTGCAAAAGGAACGAGTCGCAAACCCGGTCTTGAAACATTATTGATTGACGGTGGACGCAAAACTATTCCGATGGATTCAGATGCACCTGCGCTTCATTTGATTCAGCATATACGTGATGAGTCTCACCGTTTTGCAATTGCTGGGCATCGTAATAAACGACAAAAACAACGAACACAATCACTATTAGAAGAAATAAATGGAGTAGGTTCTAAGCGTCGCCAAACATTATTAAAATATTTAGGGGGCATGCAAGGTGTAAAAGCTGCTAATATAGAACAGTTAAAGAAAGTTCCTGGGATCAGCCCTGACATGGCTGAGAAGATATTTAACCATTTGCATGACAAGGGCTAGCCCTTCATGCGAATATAGCCAAAAAGACATATCCAAGTAGTTATGTGGAATATTCCAAACACACTTACAACATTTAGACTTTTTCTTATCCCCGTTTTTTTGGTGATATTTTATTTGCCTTATAGCTGGGCATTTTTTGCTGCCGCCTTTATTTTTTGGCTTGCATCGATTACCGATATACTAGACGGTTATTTAGCAAGAAAGCTTGAGCAATCAACTCCTTTTGGTGCTTTTCTAGATCCTGTTGCTGATAAAGTAATGGTATGTGCTGCTCTTGTTGCATTAGCCGATCAGTATCAAACTATGTATATGACAATACCTGCTCTTATTATTATAAGCCGTGAAATTATTATATCTGCACTTCGCGAATGGATGGCAGAGCAGGGCAAGCGCGGTAACGTGGCTGTTTCAAACATGGGTAAAATAAAGACGGCTGCACAAATGTTAGCCATTATCGGTTTGATTTGGCAATATGATACGTGGATGAACTATTTAAGTTTTGGATTACTGTACATTGCGACCTTTTTAACCTTGAGTTCTATGATGCAATATTTACGTGCAGCATGGGGTGAATTGACTAAAAATTAACTCTAAATGTATAATAACGCACCGTTTTAGATAAAAAACAAGCAAACAGTTCAAAACTAGCATTTTTTGTATTGACGCGTTTAATAATCTCTGTAGAATGCGTCCGTGTTGAGAGGGCATAGCCCCCGAGATAAACAAAACGGTAATTAATCAGTTACCTGAATGTTCACATAAATCATCATGTGTTAATTCAAATAGCTGATAAATAAAATGCGGTACTAGCTCAGTTGGTAGAGCGCGACCTTGCCAAGGTCGAGGTCACGAGTTCGAGCCTCGTGTACCGCTCCAAGTTTATCTTAGGTTATTACCCCAATGTTGGGGCGGAATGGCAGAGTGGCCATGCACCGGATTGCAAATCCGTTTACCTCGGTTCGACTCCGGGTTCCGCCTCCATTTCAACACTCCACACGCTTTAATTAGCAAACTCGATGCCCGAGTGGTGGAATTGGTAGACACAAGGGATTTAAAATCCCTCGACTAACAAGTCGTGCCGGTTCAAGTCCGGCCTCGGGCACCACTATGTGGTTTAATTACATTACCAAGTGTAATTTATAAAATGATTAATTTAGAATTAATATGATGCGGTACTAGCTCAGTTGGTAGAGCGCGACCTTGCCAAGGTCGAGGTCACGAGTTCGAGCCTCGTGTACCGCTCCATATTAGTTTTATCCACTTGCTTTTAATAGCAAACTCGATGCCCGAGTGGTGGAATTGGTAGACACAAGGGATTTAAAATCCCTCGACTAACAAGTCGTGCCGGTTCAAGTCCGGCCTCGGGCACCACTTTAAATTATTTTACCAAGATAATTTAAAGTTAATAAAACAGTATTTTGCGGTACTAGCTCAGTTGGTAGAGCGCGACCTTGCCAAGGTCGAGGTCACGAGTTCGAGCCTCGTGTACCGCTCCAAATTATTTGGATACATTTAGGCGGAATGGCAGAGTGGCCATGCACCGGATTGCAAATCCGTTTACCTCGGTTCGACTCCGGGTTCCGCCTCCATATAATTTACTCCACACGCTTTAATTAGCAAACTCGATGCCCGAGTGGTGGAATTGGTAGACACAAGGGATTTAAAATCCCTCGACTAACAAGTCGTGCCGGTTCAAGTCCGGCCTCGGGCACCATTTTTACTAAAATCCTCAGATAAAATTCATTTAAATTCTAAATCACTCTATTTTTAAAATATTCAAAAATTATCCTTATTTAGATTCCCAATCTTATTTTTAATACCTACTTACCTTTAATATCTATTTTTTAATATCTTAAAGTTTCATCATCATACATTTATAAAGCTGCCAGTTTGTATTTAACCGTTAATGCTTTTATCCAATCTGGTTAAATTAACTGAATTGGTATAATTAGTTGTGAATAAGAGCACCTGTTAATAACAAAGAAAAAATCAGAACGCTGGCTATTCAATTTTCTTGGCAATTACTCCTGCACCTATGTTTTAGTAAATCAAATGCTTTTAACTCTGCTAACGTAAGGTTTGCTCTCTAAAAATAGTTAAGTTTTAACGAGGGGTGGCATTAATGAATGTAATAGAAGTGCGGTGTCTAAAATAAATTTAAGATAGGAGTATAAGAAATGCGTTTAGTACTTAGTTATACGAATTGCTAGTGTTTTATAAGCGACCCTTGAGGATCGCTTATAAAGGATAAATTGTTATTGCAGTTTACTCTGAGCTTTGTAAATTGGATACTCGCTCAACAAGCCTTGAATAAGCGCAATACACATTAAAATAAGTACTATTGAAAACGGCAAAGCTGTAGTAACTACGCCCGACTGAAGCGCTTGCAATGCTTGCGAGCCACCAACCCAAAGCAATACTGCTGCAATCACGCCTTCGACTGTAGCCCAAAATATACGTTGTGGCACTGGTGCATCTATTTTACCGCCCGAAGTTATACCATCTATTACAAGCGATCCTGAATCAGACGACGTTATAAAAAATACCAAAACGAGTGCTATAGAAATAATAGAAATAAAACTAGAAAGTGGTAACTGCTCGTATACCTGAAATAAAGTCACTGAGATATCAGTTAAACCATTTTGTCCAAGTGGGCCAACTTTATCTATAACTTGTGTAATTGCCATATTTCCGAATACCCCCATCCAAACCAAACTAAGAAGCGTTGGTAGGCCAATGACGACGAGTAAAAACTCGCGTACAGTGCGCCCCTTTGAAACTCGAGCAATAAACATCCCAACAAACGGCGACCATGATATCCACCATGCCCAATAAAACACAGTCCAAGAGTGCATCCAATCTTCATCGGGTCTATTAAAAGGATTGCTTAAAGGTACAAAGTGTTCTACGTACGCCCCAAGGGTAAACCAAACAGCAGTAATTGCATCAGAGAAAGTAAGGGCAATAACAACTAATAATAAAATAAATGCACAAATTAAATTAACATTGCTCAGTACTTTAACACCGCCCTCAATACCTCTAATAACAGAGAAAATTGCAATACACGTTACTAAACCAATAACAGATATTTGAAAAGCAGTCCCGTAATCAGTGCCTAACAGATAATTTATCCCGCTGGTAGCTTGTTGAGCGCCAAGGCCTAGCGATGTAGCTAAACCAAATAAAGTAGACAGTACAGCGAGTATATCGATGATATGACCAAGCCACCCCCAGGCACGATCACCAAATAATGGATAAAAAACAGAACGTATTGATAAAGGAAGGCCTTTATTAAATGCAAAAAAAGCCAAGCTTAATCCAACAACCGCGTAAATCGCCCAGCCATGTAAACCCCAGTGGTACATGGTTGCACCCAAAGCCAATGAGTGTGCTTGCGGTGAGTTTGGCTCAACGCCCATAGGCATATGATACCAACCTGTATAATATGCAGTTGGCTCAGCAACTCCCCAAAACAGTAAGCCAATACCCATTCCTGCTGCAAACAGCATTGAAAGCCACGACATATAGCCATGTTCTGGACGAGCTTTTACGCCGCCTAAACGAATTTTACCCAAAGGAGAGAATGCCAAAATAACGCAAAATATCACAAAGGCATTGGCTAGTAACATAAAGTAACTATCAAATTGATTAATTATGGCGTCTTTAGTCGAGGTTAGTGCATCACGGCTAACGGTAGGGTCAAAAACTAGGGTAAGTATTACAAATAAAACAACTAAGAAAGCGCTTATGCCAAATACTGGGTTATGGATATCAAATCCCCACTTTTGTACATTATCTTGCCCAACTTGGTAATCAGTAGTGTCTATACTGTATTTTTTTGTTATGTCATCCATCGGGTCTCCTTTTTATAGATAACTTAATTCAAATATCCTACGTAATTAAATATAAAATAGTTTTAAAATTAATATAACTTTTTATTTATAAGAAATGAGATGGTTAAGCGTAATATTTGTAATTTTTAGATCTAAAAAAGCGAGCCGTAGCTCGCTGTTTATTATTTACTGCCAGGCCTCGGGATCGACCTCTTTAGCAAGTTTAGGATGTTTACTCTTATCAAAGGTAGGTATTAGGCCTTTCTTGCGTTGCTCGTTATAATCTTTAGAAAGCCATACAACAACACCTGAAAGCATAAATAACGCTATAACGTTTACAATAGCCATCAAACCCATTGATATATCTGCCAGCGTCCAAATTAAACCAAGCTCACCAACAGCGCCAAACATCACCATACCTAAAACAACAAGTCTAAAGATAAACATACCTTTATTAGAGTTGTGCTCTAAAAACATTAAATTTGTTTCAGCGTAAGAGTAATTAGCCACAATAGAAGTAAAAGCAAAAAACAATATAGCAATGGCAATAAAGTAAGTACCCCAGTCGCCGACATGTTCTTGTAATGCTGCTTGTGTAAGTTCAATCCCCATAACACCAGATTCAGGTATTAATTGCTGCGATAGTAAAATAAGAGAAGCAGTCGCTGTACAAATAACAATAGTATCAATAAATACACCTAGCATTTGCACATAACCTTGTGATGCTGGATGAGGCGGGTAAGGTGTAGCAGTAGCTGCGGCATTAGCTGCACTACCCATACCTGCTTCGTTTGAGAATAAGCCACGCTTTATACCTTGGATCATAGCTTGTGTAACACCATAACCAATTGCACCTGCACCAGCTTGTTCAATACCAAAAGCACTCTTTATAATAAGGGCGAGTACATCCGGGAGTGCAGTAAAGTTAATAGCACATACATAAAGAGCCACTAACAAGTAAGCTAATGCCATAAATGGCACAACCATTTCGGCAAAACGAGAAATCGTTTTCAAACCACCAAAAATAATAATACCAGAGCCAATAACCAAGCAAATGCCTACTATATACTTAGGTACATCAAACGCTACTTCAAATGCTGCAGCAATAGAGTTTGACTGTACGGCGTTAAATACCAAACCAAAGGCTAAAATTAAGCATAGCGAGAATAAAGTTCCCATCCAGCGTTTACCTAAACCGTTTTGCATATAATAAGCAGGGCCACCTCTAAAATTGCCTTCAACATCCTTTGTTTTATAAGCCTGAGCTAAAGTACTTTCAGCAAAGCTTGTAGCCATACCTATTAATGCAATAAGCCACATCCAAAAAATAGCACCCGGACCACCTAGGTATAAGGCAACAGCAACACCAGCCATATTGCCTGTACCAACGCGGGCAGCTAACGAAGTACAAAAAGCCTGAAAGGATGAAATTTCGTTATCGGCACATTTACGAGAGCCAAACATAACTTTGAACATATGTGGGAATTGCACAAACTGAATAAAGCCTAGTCGAAAAGTAAAGAAGAGGCCTGCTGCTATTAATAAGTAGACGAGAACTTGGCCCCATAGAAGGGCACTTATACTGTTTATTATGTCTGTCATGGATACTGCCTAAATACATGAGTTAAAAAAAGTGACCGCAACTTATCACATCAGGATAAAAGTGTTTAGTTTTAAAGTTCAAAAGCAGAGTTATCAACAGGGTTTTGTGGGTAACTTGTGCTTATCATGTGTGCTTGCTTGGGGCTTAATTTTAATTACTATTTTGTGTAAATAACGCTTGCGTAAAATTCGCCGCTCCCTATAATGCGACCCCACTGAGACGGGAAACGCCAACGCATAGCGAGGCA
>NZ_AUTN01000129.1:0-7200 GCF_000497955.1 Pseudoalteromonas sp. TAE56 | reverse complement strand
CCGCCGCCAATTCAAGGTTTAGGCACTACCGGTGGTTTTAAACTGCAAATTGAAGACAGAGCTAATAAAGGGTTTGAAGCACTATTTAATAGTCTGCAAGCCGTAATCGGTAAGGCGCAGCAAGACCCTGCATTAATGGGCTTGTACTCAAGTTTCCGTATTCAAGTTCCACAAATGGATATTGATATTGACCGTGAGCAAGCGCTTATTCAAGGTATTCCACTTGATGAAGTATTTAATGCACTGCAAATTTACTTAGGCTCTGTGTACGTAAATGACTTTAATATGTTTGGTCGTACGTACCAAGTAAATGCACAGGCTGATGCTGACTATCGCTTAGACCCTGATCAAATACTTAATTTAAAAGTACGTAACCGCTCAGGTAATATGGTGCCACTGGGATCTGTACTAACAGTAACACCAACAATTGGTCCTGACCGTGTTATGCATTACAACGGTTACCCAAGTGCAGAGCTAAATGGTAGCCCAGCGCCAGGTTATAGTTCTGATCAAGCACAAATTGCTATTGAAAAAGTACTCGCAGACACACTACCAACAGGTATTGAATATGAGTGGACTGAAGTAACGTACCAACAAGTACTTGCCGGTAACACCATGGTTTATGTATTCCCGTTAGTTGTATTACTTGTATTTATGGTACTTGCAGCGCAGTACGAGAGCTTACGTTTACCACTGGCAATTATATTAATAGTACCAATGACTATTTTCTCTGCCTTGTTAGGTGTGTGGTTTGTTGGCTCTGACAACAACATATTCACCCAAATAGCATTAATAGTACTGGTGGCCTTGGCCTCTAAAAACGCAATATTGATGGTTGAGTTTGCAAAAGATAGACATGACTCAGGATTAACGCACCTAGAGGCAATACTTGAGGCATGTCGTATGCGCTTGCGCCCAATATTAATGACGTCGATTGCATTTACAGCAGGTGTTGTACCGTTAGTACTTGCCACTGGTGCAGGCGCCGAAATGCGACACGCAATGGGTAACGCCGTATTCTCAGGGATGATAGGTGTCACTGTGTTTGGTCTATTATTCACGCCGGTATTTTATATGTTAGTGACTAACAAAAAAGAGAAAGCGCAGGAGAATACTCATGACTAAATTAATGCAAAAAAGACTTAAAACAAGTCTGACTGCCAGTGCCGTATTAGTTGCTGCGTTTTTAGCCGGGTGCGCAAGTAAAATAGACACCATGAGCGAGCAAAAAGCCGTTAACGAATTTGTTGCCAAAGCTAATATTGCTAGTAACGTTAGCGTTGCTGATGAAACAAACTGGTGGAAAAAGCTTAATTCTGATCAACTAAATGAGCTTGTTACTGGTGCGCTTGCAAATAACTATAATTTGCAAACAAGCCAACTAACACTTAAAAGTGCATTAGCGCGTTTAGGCGAGCAAAAAGCCCAATACCTACCGCAAGGTGGTGTAAATGTTGGCGCAGCTCGAAGCGATGCACCAAGCGTGTTTGACCGCCAATCAAGTGCAAACGTTGCACTTGATTGGCAGCTAGATTTATTTGGTCGCATAACGGCATTGGTTAATGCTGCAAATGCATCGGCCATGAGCCAAGTAGAGCAAGTACGTTTACTGCAAATTGAAGTTGTTTCGTCAGTTGTTAAAGGCTTTGTAAGTTATCAAGGAAATGTTGAAAAACAACACATTGTTACGCTTCAAATAGAAGCGCTTGAGCAAAGTATTGACGTTCTTCAAGCTCGCGTTGACGAAGGTGTAGCAAATGAGCTTGATTTAAATCGTACGATGGCGCAGCTTAGGCAGCAACAAGCACTAATGCCTGCTATTGAATATGCAAAATACAGCGATTTATCTGCACTTGCAGTACTAAGCGGTAAGTTAACGCAAAATATTGCTATTGAAAATGAGCAAAGCGTGCTGGAACGTGACTTTAGCGTCGCACTAAAAAACGCTAATAATGCCATTGCCTTACGTCCAGATATTAGCCGTGCACTATTTGACTTTAGCCAAGCAAATAGTTTAAGTGTTGCAGCGAGCAAAGCGTTATTACCCGATATTAGCTTATCTGCATTTGCAGGGGTTGTGAGTATAGATAGCACAGGCTTAAAAAATACCGATCAACAGTGGCAAATAGCGCCGCAGTTACAATGGTCGTTATTAAGCTACCCAGCATTATTAGCACAGCGCGACGCGCAGCAGTTTTTAAGTGAAGCCGCTTACAGCGATTATCAACAAGTGGTATTAACTGCACTAAGTGAAAGTGAACTTTCATTGCAATTGTTGGTTAATCAAGCACAGCAAAAACGCTTTGCCGACGAACGCTATGACTTTGCTAATAAAGCATTTTTACAAGCACAAGCAATGTATGAAGAAGGTCAAATTCCTTATCTTGAGTTGTTAGATGCGCGCCAGGATGTTTTAATAGCACAAGAAAATGCTGTTGAAACAACAATCACTTCACTGCTTGCCAAAGTAAATGCTTACCAGTCATTTAATGGCCAATGGAGTTATGCGTTAAACGACACTAATAAGTAGAGTTATATTGATGCCAAATACTGAAAATTTACATGAATACATTATCCCGCAAACGATGCGCGCTATTGTACTGCCAGAACCAAATGAAGCAATTGACTTAGCGGATGCTGAGCTGCCTGTTCCTATTTGTGCAGATAACGAGCTGCTTGTAAAAGTAGAGTACGTTGGTTTAAATCCAGTTGATGGTCAATTTGCTAAAACAGGCTTTTGTAAGTGGCAGTATCCACACATTTTAGGCTTAGATGCCGTAGGTGTTGTGGTTAAAGCTAATAAAGGTGTGTTTCCAAATGTTGGCGAGCGGGTTATGTGGCATGCCAACATTGGTGAGCAAGGTGCTTTGAGCGAATACACCAAAGTACCTAACTTTGCAGTGTCGGTTGTGCCAAGCAGTTTAAATCCGGCTATTGCAGCAACACTTCCATGCGCCGGTATGGCAGCACTTATCAGCTTAGATAAAATAGGCATTAGTGAAGGCGATACTATTTTTATTGAAGGCGGAGCCGGAGCGGTAGGGCAGTTTGCTATTCAATATGCAAAACAGCGCGGTGCAGATGTATTTACCACGGCATCAAAGCGTAACCATAAATTGGTTAAGCAGCTAGGCGCTGATGTGGTTTTTGACTATAGCGATAAAAAACTATGCGAAAAAATCCGAAGAGAACTTGGCCCGCAAGGCTTTGATGCGGTTATTGATACGATAGGTGGTGAGTGTACTCAACGTAATATTGAGTTAATGCGTTTTTGCGGACGTATTGCCTGCTTAAATCCGCTACCTTGTTTTGATCAAGACTTAATGTATCACCGAGCGCCCAATATTAGCGTTGTATCGATTGGTGGTGCATGGCTTGCTAATAGTTTATGTGCACAACAACGTTTGAGTTTTATGGGTAACCTGTTACTTGAAGGAGCTGTTAGTGGCGACATTAAACACCCAGAAATAACGCCCGTAGATTTTAGTGCTGAGTCAGTATCGCAAGCGCTTAATAAACAACTTGCTGGTGGTTTTACCGGCAAGCAAGTTGTTAAAGTTGCTAAGTAAAGCGCTTATACAATTTGATTTAAATTTAAGTAGTTTTAGCTAGTTTTAGCTAAATTAATTGCTTATGTAGCCTCTACAAATTGAATAAAAACGCAGCCTATTTGTGCTGCGTTTTTTTATGCCCATCAAAAAATAGATACAGCGCTAGGGTCTGTTGATCTTTCAAGGTTGAATTTGCAGCAGTCTGTTTGGTATTTAGGCAAGGCAGAGCCTATGTAGTGTGGTTATTCCCCATAAATGGGCGATAACGTAGCATTAATGCCAAACAGGCGCTGCCCAAAGGGTTCTTCCTAGGGGCTATTTACTCTTAGTTGCTCGGTTTTTACTTAGCCCACTAGGTTAAAAACCTCGCGCCGCGATTAAATAGCCCCTAGTTTGAACAAATTTTAATACGCAAAGATCAACAGACCCTAGAGCTTTTGCTGTTTTATTCATCATTTTAGTTAAAATACTTTTTTTCAGCGTACAGCTGTAAGCCTTTGTGTTTCAACAGTTTACGTTCAGGTAAAGAAAATAAATTGAAAAAACTGTTAATTAATTGAATAGAGTAATTGATCTAAATGATTTTTTATGACGTAATGTAGGTATTATTTAGCTGGTCGGATGAGTTCAATCATGAGTTTACGTACAAAACTAAAAAAAGTATTACCAAGTATTTCTATCACAGAACAAGAAGCGCTAGACGCGGGTGATGTATGGCTTGAAGGTTCTATCTACCAAGGTAAGCCTGATTTCAGTGCACTTCGCGACGTACCTGCTGCTAAATTAAGCGCAGACGAGCAAGCATTCTTAGACGGTCCAGTAAAAGAGTTATTGGGCATGATTGACGATTCAGTGATTCAAAACGGCATTCATTTACCAAATGACATCTTAGAATTTTTGAAAAAAGAGCGTTTTTTCTCGCTTATCATTCCTAAGTCGTTTGGTGGTTTAGAGTTTAGCCCTTATGCAAACTCTACTATTGTTGGCACAATTGCGACTAAAAGCTCAGCAGTAGCGGTAACCGTCATGGTTCCTAACTCGTTAGGCCCAGGTGAGTTATTACTTCACTTTGGTACGCAAGAACAACAAGCGCATTACTTGCCACGCCTAGCAAATGGTACAGACATTCCATGTTTTGCATTAACAAGCCCAGAAGCGGGTTCTGATGCAGGTGGCATTCCAGACATTGGTACAGTAACTAAAGGCATGTACAACGGTGAAGAAGTACTTGGCCTTGAGATAACATGGGACAAACGCTACATAACGCTTGCACCTATTGCTACTGTACTTGGTTTAGCCTTTAAAGTAATGGACCCTGATGGTTTATTAGGTGGCAAAGAAAGCTTAGGTATTACCTGTGCACTTATTCCAAAAGAGCACCCAGGTGTAGAGCTTGGTAATCGTCACGACCCAATGGGTATTCGTTTTTACAACGGTACTACACGTGGTAACAAAGTATTTGTACCAATGGACTTTGTTATTGGTGGACAGAAAAACATCGGCCGTGGTTGGCAAATGCTGGTTAGCTGTTTAGGTGCTGGCCGTGGTATTTCATTACCTGCGCTAGGTGTTAGTACAGCACAAGTTGCATTTAAATCAGCATCTGAATACGCAGCAGTGCGTGAACAGTTTGGTTTAGCCATTGGCCAGTTTGAAGGTATTCAAGAAAAACTAGCTGACATTGCAGGTAAAACATACTTGCAAGAAGCAATGCGCGTACTTACAACTGAAGGTTTAGGCATGGGCTTAAAACCATCAGTAGTAACTGCAATCGCTAAATACCACATGACAGAGCTTGGTCGCGACGTGCTTGATTCAGCAATGGATATTCAAGCGGGTAAAGCGATTCAAAACGGTCCACAAAATACATTAGCAAGTGGTTATGTTGCTCAGCCGATTGCCATTACGGTAGAAGGTGCGAATATTCTTACTCGTAACCTAATGATATTTGGTCAAGGTGTTATGCGTTGTCATCCATATTTACAATCTATGGTTGAGTCAATTCACAGCGAAGACAAAGGCGCAGATAAAGAATTTAACGGCATTTTACGTAAAACAATTGGTTACAGCACAGCAAACAGTTTACGTGCTTTCCGCTTAGGTGTTTTACCATTTACAGCAAGTGCTAATTCTGAATTGCCAGAAGTACGCGACTACGAAAAAGCAGTACATAAATTATCTGCAAAACTTGCAGTGTACGCAGACTTTTCGTTACTTGTACTTGGCGGTAAGTTAAAACAAGCAGAAATGCTATCGGCACGTTTAGGCGATGTAATGAGCTTCTTATATGCAGCTATGGCATCAATTAAATACTACGAGCAAAAAGTATCAAGTAGTGACCGTGAGCAAGCAGCGCCGTATTTCCATTACGCGACTCGTTTTGCACTACAAAGCGCTGAAGAAGCATTGCATAAGTTTTTAGATAACTTCCCTGCAAGTGGTACTCGTAAGTTTATTCGTTTCATTACAATGAACTACTCAACTAAAATGCCAAAAATTAGCGACGATTTAATCCGCGAACTAGCTAAGCAAGCTCAGCTAGATACCGCATTTAAAGCGCAAATCACGCATTTAGTTAAACCAGTAGTGGGCGATGGCCATCATATTAATGAGCAAGCTTACAAAGCTAAAATGGCATCACTTGGCGAGCTGGCTAAAGTTAAAAAAGCACTACGTGCTAAAGTAATTAAACCAGGTATACGCTTTAACATCACGCTTGATAACGCACTAGCGGCAAACGTAATCACGCAAGCTGAACACGTTCAGTTAATTGATTACAACATCAAACGTGAAAAAGCGATTCGTGTAGATGAGTTCGATTTTGACATGAACATACTAGACGATAACGCACAGCCGATTAACCCGCTTAAAAGCGTAGTTAATCAGTAAGTTAAAGTAACAATATTCAATGATGCAAAGCGCCCGTAGTATCGGCGCTTTTATTCTTGCAAAGTATTAGTGTGGAGCCTCGCTTGTGTAAAAACAAGCGAGGCTTTTTTATGCGTTCAATATAGAGACAGGGTGATGATGGCTCATTTGATGGTCGTTTAGCTTATTTAATTAGAGTGGCTGTCTAGTTTATTTCCTTTGCGCCACTGGGCGTAAAAGCCTGGCGGTATTTAGCAACAGCACAAGGATTCACGGTAAATAAAGTAAGGTGGTCGTATTTAGCTAATGCATAAATAAGCGGGCCTTTTTTAAGCTCACAAACAATTGCTATTTTCTGCTCTGGATAACGCTGTTTAATATCCATAGCCCATTCATGCAACGCTTCAGGTGTGTGTTTAATAACGGTGTAATGATATTTATTAGTGCCTGTTGGGTGTTCACAAATATCATGTTTTTTATCGGCCCAATCCATGCCAATGAGTACAGCAAAATTATCAACGTTATATGCTTTCATTTTATAGCGCCTACGGTTAAAGTTAAGGACGGAATGTGCTTAAATCTCGTTTCTCGCAGGTCTTATAGATAGTCTTGGTCGGCAATCCCTGAGTATGCGTTTTGAAATCGAGGTGCTCTGTTGGCTCGAACGTCTTGTTAAAAACATTAGATGTTTGGCATTCAATATTCGTAACCAACAGAAGCATATTCCACTTAATATAATAGTCAGTTACTTTTAAATTAAGTGGCTTGGTCGAACTATAAG
>NZ_AUTN01000128.1:0-67074 GCF_000497955.1 Pseudoalteromonas sp. TAE56 | reverse complement strand
ATTTTAGCGTACCTAGCAACTGGGGTTTTAGCCGGTAGCCATGGTATTGGTTGGTTAGCGCAATCTCATGAAATAGAGTTTGTAGCAGAGCTTGGTATTGTCTTTTTGTTATTTAGTTTGGGGTTAGAATTTTCTATCTCGCGGTTAATGGCAATGCGAAACCTAGTATTTGGACTGGGATCTCTGCAAGTAGGCATAACCAGTTTACTCTTCATTATTATCTTATATTGTTTAGACTTTTCCCTACTCACCAGCTTTACTATTGGCACAATTATGGCGCTTTCTTCAACTGCGGTGGTTGTTAAACTATTAAAAGAGACGGGTGAGCTTAATCAGCGACGAGGGCAGTTAGCCGTTGGTGTGCTGCTTTTTCAAGATATTGCCGTGGTGCCTCTACTAATAATTCTTCCCTTATTTGCATCAAGCGACTCACAAAGTATTGGCTGGGCTTTAGCCTTTGCCCTAAGTAAAGGTGCATTTGTATGTGTGCTCCTTTGGGCAATTGGTAAATGGGTATTGCCCATTGTATTTAAAGAAATAGCGCAAGTACGAACCGATGAATTGTTTGTACTTACCACTATATTAGTAGCGCTATTTGCGGGCTTTTTAACGTATATGTTTGGCTTGTCTATGGCATTGGGCGCATTTTTAGCGGGAATGATGTTAGGTGAGAGCCATTATAGGCATCAGTTAGAGGCCGATATACGTCCATTTCGCGATATATTAATGGGGCTGTTTTTTGTAACTGTGGGTATGCAGCTAGATATTTTATTTGTACTGGCGCACATAGTAATAATTATTGGCGCATTGCTTGGGTTACTCATATTAAAAATTACAGTAGTAGCACTTAGTGCGCGGCTAATGCATGAACGAAACCAAGATTCACTCGCCTGTGGCATTATGTTGTGGCAAATGGGAGAGTTTGGTTTTGTACTTATCGCACTTGCTGGCCAGCATCAGTTATTAAACTCAGAGCAAGCTTCATTTTTAATTGCATTGGGTGTGCTTTCAATGGCATTTACACCATTTTTGATTGATAAAACGCCATTCATTTTAAATCGTTTAGGCATACTCGATCGGCCAAGTTTAGCGCTGGAGAGTGAGCCACAAAGTAGTACACTTTATAGCGATCATGTTGTTATTTGTGGTTTTTCGCGTGTTGGACAAACTATAGCGCGTTTTTTAAAGCCCGAAGCAATAGACTACGTTGCCATCGAAAGTAACCCAATACTTGTACAAGAAGGCAAAGCGGCTGGCGNGAGCCTGTAATATTTGGTTATGTTAAGCAAAAAGATATTTTAAAATGCGCAGGAGTAGAGCGAGCTCGGTTGGTGATTATTACTTTTACTGAGTTTGATCACGCGCAAGTTGTTATTGATGCCATAAAGCAAATAGCACCTAACGTTAAAATACTTATTAGGACTCGTGACGACAGCCAGCTCGATTATTTAAAAGCGCTAGGTGTAACCGAAGTGGTGCCCGAGTCGTTAGAGGCGAGCTTAATGCTCGTGTCGCATGTGTTGTCTATGTCGGGCGTACCCATGACACGCATTGTTCGCCGAGTAAGTAAAGAGCGACGTAATCGTTATCCATTAATGCAAAGTTTTTACGCGGGGTATTTTAAAGATAGCGAAGATGCCTCAACCGACCGATTAGAATATTTACACGTTGTAGCATTGCCCAAGCAAGCTTATGCGGTGAGTAAAACAATTGAAGATCTAAATTTAGAAAAGCGGCGAGTACTCGTAAAAGCACTTCGCAGAGAAGGGTCCGAAATAGACACGCCATCAGCGCAAACAACCTTGTTACCTAACGACGTTTTAGTACTACAAGGTAAACCAAGGCGTGTTGAGCGGGTAGAGCACTACCTGCTCGACGGGATAGAATAATGTGCTTGTTTGGACTTAATCTAACTCTAAAAACTCACGCATTTTAGGCAACTGCGCCATGCCATCTTCATAGCCAATTTGCATTAAATGTTGGGTATAGCGTTTTTCAAACAATAGGTAACTGGTCAAACTCGATTGCGAATGTTTTTTAACACCGATCGTACGCAGTAATACTTTAATCGCCCACGGCATATCGTCGTAATACTGCGCGGCAATGGCGTTAAAGTTTTGCGAAGGGTTAATAACAAAAGTATCAATTTGCTTAAGTTCTTGATGTTTATCACGAGCGGGGAGTAATCCTAAAGTGCGGTTAACGCGTTCCAGTCGCTCTAAATCCGACTGCATAGTGTCGGTAAATACGCTATCGAGTAAATGCCCTGCAACAGCTGATAAGCCAGGGTAATGTGGCGAATAACCCGGTGGGTGAAGCTCTTTAGGCTGGTCGACCCCAATAATAAATATTTTTTCAGCACCTAAATGAATCGACGGACTCAAGGGAGAAAGCTGATGTATAGAGCCATCACCAAAGTAATGGTTATAAATATTTACACTTGGAAACACCATAGGAATAGCACTCGACGCCATTAAATGCTCAACGTTAATACGAGTGGCTTGGCCTTCGCGTTTGGCGCGTTGCCATGGTGTTTGCGTATTTGATTGAAAAAACGCAACAGAGTCGCCCGTCGTATAACTAGAAGCTGTAATAGACAGCGCATCTAAATAATTACGGTGTAAGTTACGCTCTATCCGGTGTAAGTCTAAAATCTCATTGAGCAAACCACGTAGAGGGCGATTATTTAGCAAACTCGCTGGTGGGTGATTAATATGCTCTGACTGAAAGCTAGTTAAAATATTACGCGCAATATGACCAAATACGCTTAAGAAGTCACTTTTATAAACCATCGAGGTCGAAAAGTTTTTCCAAACTGATTCAAGTTTTCGTACAGCTAAATGTGCACAAGAGGCGTAACATGCTAAAGCCGCAGAGTTAATAGCCCCAGCAGAGGTGCCATTTATTACTCTAAACGGCAATGGAGCAGTACGAGGCATACTATGAGCTAGCGCTTTAAGTACACCCACTTGATAAGCAGCTCGTGCGCCACCGCCCGTTAATAATAGGGCTATTTTTGGTTTTTCTGGATCGACTTGCTTGATTTTCATATTGGTGTTTAAACTGTTCAACGTCTTTACTTTATTTATTAACTGTAAGTCTTTAAGCTAGAAGAATCAAAGGATAACTGAGTAATAGTAAGTACAGTAAGCTTATGTTTATATTTGTAAGCTAAAATAGTTATGTATTTATAGTTACTACTCATAATGAATTTTTTCCATTCAGAGTACTCTGAGTGATAACGCACTTTTAATTTTTATGGAGTTTGTATGTCAGATAAACCAGAAGCGTCAGATGTTCAAAAACGTCCGCCTAATAACAATTTTCTTTTCGCCGTTATTATTTTAATAATAGTTGTGTGCGCAGCCGCGTTTGTACTATTAAAGCCAAGTGATGAGCCACAAACACGCACAGAGGTAGAGCAAGCGCCAAAAGAGCAACCAATGATGGAGCTTAAACCTGAAAACGATCCCGTAGTTGACGCACCATCAGTTATGCCAGAAAAGCCAGCAGAGCTTGAAGTGCCAGCACAAAGCCCAAGTGAGCCGGTGCCTGAAGTAAAACCATTACCAACGCTTAACGAAAGTGATGCGGTTGTTGTTGCTAAAATGGACGAGTACCTAAGCGACTCAGTAATGAGCTTAATGGTGACCGACGATGTTATTCGTCGTGGTGTGGTATATGTAGATAACTTAGCAAAAGGAAAAATAGCTAAAAAACACATGCCTGTTGTACAGCCAGAAGAAAAATTTAGCGTGAATGAAGGTGATATCCTAACGATTAACCCTAACAGCTACGAGCGTTATACACCGTATGTGAAAATATTTACCAGTATGAGTGCAGCGCAAGCCGTTCGCATGTACGAAGAGTACAAGCCACTTATTAATAATGCATACAGTGAAATTGGTTACGGCGATGACGAGTTTAATCAAACGCTAACCGATGCAATCGATTTATTACTTGATACGCCAGAGCCTGAAGGTGACTTGCCGTTACTTCGTGATTCAGTAACGTACCAGTATGCGTTTTCGGAGTGGGAGCAATTACCAGATGCACAAAAACAGCTTTTACGTATGGGTCCAGAAAACATGAAAAAAGTAAAAGCAGCATTACGTAATATAAAAGCGCAGTTAGAGAACAATTAATACGCACTAAAATAGCTAAATACGCCGCGATTGTATATGAAGTATGCAATCGCACTTTCTTTTTAGATTATCCCTTGAATAACAGAGCAAAAGTAGAGATAATCCCTCCCGCGCCAACCAAGGCCCTCAATGGTAGTCTTATTGGTCCTCTCGCAACACTAGCAGGCGAACCTGGTCAGGCCCGGAAGGGAGCAGNATGTGGCTGGTAAGACTGCCACCCAAATTCCTCATTTGGGTGTTTAAATTAATAATCTTAATTCTTCAAAAAACATTTCATCTCATAAAATAATGCAATTAATTTATAGATTACAGTACAAGTTATTGTTTTATTTTTGTTGAAAGTATTAATAATAACCACGTATTAATGTTAACAAGTCGTAAGGTTGTTTCTCTTTTTAGCATATTGCTTATCCCCACTTCGTAAATGCGACTTAAGTCTAGATTGTTTAGTACGAAGTTAGGATTAGAATAATGTGAAATTTAGAAAGGGGCTCAAAATGAACTTGGAACGTATTCGCAATAGTAATCTACACAATAAAGTTATGTCTGCTGAGCAGGCTAGTCTGTTTATTAAAGATGGAATGACTGTAGGGATGAGTGGCTTCACTCGTGCCGGAGAAGCTAAAGCAGTACCCAGAGCGTTAATTGAGCAAGTCAAAAAAAATCCAATAAAAATAAATTTAATGACTGGCGCATCTTTAGGTAATGATTTAGATAAACTACTTACCGAAGCGGGCATTTTAGCACGTCGTATGCCTTTTCAGGTAGATAGCACCTTGCGTAAAGCGATTAATAACGGCGAAGTAATGTTTATTGATCAACATTTATCTGAAACAGTTGAGCATTTACGTAATCATCAATTAACCATGCCTGATGTAGCTGTTATTGAAGCAGTCGCTATTACCGAAGAAGGGCATATTGTGCCAACTACATCGGTAGGTAATTCAGCGAGTTTTGCTATTTTTGCTAAAGAAGTCATCGTTGAAATTAATATGCTGCATAACCCTAATCTTGAAGGTTTGCACGATATATACATTCCCTCGTATCGTCCTACTCGCCAACCAATGCCGTTAGTTAAAGTAGATGACCGTATTGGTAGCACTGCTATTCCTATCGATCCTGCAAAAATTGTTGGTATTGTTTTTACTAACCAAAGCGACTCGTTTTCGACCGTTACCGACCCTGATGAAGACACTGCATCAATTGCGCGCCATTTGGTTAACTTTTTTAAAGACGAAGTGGCTCAAAATAAATTGCCAGCTAATTTAGGTCCGCTGCAAGCAGGCATTGGTAATATTGCTAATGCAGTGATGATGGGGCTACTCGACTCTGACTTTAAAGACTTAACAATGTATTCAGAGGTACTACAAGATTCGACGTTTGACCTAATTGACGCAGGTAAGATGAGCTTTGCATCGGGCAGCTCAATTGTTTTATCGGAGCGCTGTAACGCACAAGTATTTAATAATTTAGAAAAATACAAAGATAAACTAGTGTTACGCCCTCAAGAAATTTCTAACCATCCTGAAATAGTGCGCCGTTTAGGTATTATTGCCATTAATACTGCACTTGAGTTTGATATGTATGGCAACGTAAATTCAACACATGTGTGTGGCACACGAATGATGAATGGTATTGGCGGCTCGGGTGATTTTGCTCGTAATGCTCATTTAGCAATATTTGTGACTAAGTCAATTGCTAAAAATGGCGCGATTTCAAGCGTTGTACCTATGGCGAGCCATGTTGATCATAATGAGCACGATGTTGATATTTTAGTAACCGAGCAAGGTTTAGCTGATTTACGTGGCTTAGCACCGCGTGAGCGTGCTGTACAAGTTATTAAGCATTGTGTGCACCCAGATTA
This sequence comes from Pseudoalteromonas sp. TAE56, assembly GCF_000497955.1. Taxonomy (NCBI): domain Bacteria; kingdom Pseudomonadati; phylum Pseudomonadota; class Gammaproteobacteria; order Alteromonadales; family Pseudoalteromonadaceae; genus Pseudoalteromonas; species Pseudoalteromonas sp. TAE56. The sequence continues at coordinate 61,065 of NZ_AUTN01000128.1, read as the reverse complement.
TCGCGAAGCAATGTTAGACTATTACGAGCGCGCTTGTGAGCGTGGCGGGCATACGCCTCATTTACTTGAAGAAGCGTTTAGCTGGCATATTCGCTTAGAGCAAGAAGGCAGCATGAAAAAAATATCCGCAACAGATATTCCAATGCCGCTATCTGCTTAAGGTCTATTTTAGTTAATAGATAGATGCTTTGATTAACGCTCCTTTATGGAGCGTTTTTTGTATTAGCCTTGAGTGTTAAAAAGGGTTGGCCAATTATTGAAAAGAGACGCCATTACATTAGGTATATTATTAATTTAAAAGCATTAAATAAAATCCAGGGTAAGTAATAAGCGTTGCTCATTTGCAGCCACAGGTGGCGAGCGATGGACTAAACCTGCACCCTCGTGGTCATCCCAGTATTCTCCTTTAAGCAGTGCCACATCACCTTGTTGTAGTTGATTAATATTACTTAAGTTTTCAAATAAACCAGACTCTTCATCTGGTTTACCTAAATTACCCGTACCTAGCTTTGAGCGGTTTACATCGCTGTGATTTAACCACTGCGTAGCAACGCCTTGGTAGGTAGTAACTAACCGGCACGGAATTTTGTCTACATGAAAACGCGGACACATGGGTTTATCTAATATTTTCAGCCTTAACCCAGCGCGCTTTAAATCAAACAGGCAGCAAAACATTTCAACAAGTAAGGCAATGTCTTCACAAAGTGTATTAACTTCATCACGATTATTATCTTCTGCCTTAAGCGCAGTTATTAACTGATCAAAAGCGTCATTGGGCGATACAGCAAGTTCTATTGGCTTTAACGCGCTGGTGGCAATGAGTGCATTAACTGCTTTTGTTAATGTTTGCTCAAGGTCTCTTTTCCAAATAACAATGTTAGTGTCTTGGTTATAAATTTGTGGCAATACATTGGCATCACACTCTTTAGCTGCTCTTCGGTGAAGAGGTTCCGCCGGTTTTATTTGCGCAGTTATTGGGGCTAGTGCGTTCATTATTCTTCCTCCCAAATAGGAAACGGGTCGTTATAGGTTCTCCAAAAATCCTTACCCTTGAGTACGGCATCTTCTGATAATAAACAGTTATTAAGCGCGTTCATCATGGCTTGTTGATCTAACGATTGACCAATAAACACAAGCTCTTGACGCATATCACCAAAAGGCTCTACCCATTTATTATTAATATCAGCAAGCAGTTCGGGCTCGGTAGGCCACTCTTGTTGGGGGATGGCCTTAAAAAACATACCAGCAAATCCGTAGTGAGCAATACCGCCTGCTTGGCTCCATTGCCCGCAAAATAATGGACGTGTTGCTAGCCAAAAATAGCCTTTTGAGCGGATAAGCTTGCCAAATTGCTCTGTACTGTGAAGAAAGTTATAAAACTTTTCAGGATCAAAGGGGCGCCGAGCTGTGTAATTAAAGCTGCTAATTCCGTATTCTTCGGTTTCGGGGATATGTTCACCGCGCATTTCTTTAAGCCAACCAGGAGCTTGTTGAGCTCGCTCAAAGTTAAATAGGCCGGTGTTGAGTACTTCATTTATATTAATATTGCCGTTTGAAATAGGAATGATTTTGGCTTGAGTATTAAGTGTATTTAAAATGGCAGTAAGTTTATTTAATTGAACAGATGTTATTAAATCAGTTTTACTTATTAAAATTACGTCGGCAAATTCAACTTGATCAACAAGTAGGTCGGCTACACTGCGATCATCGTCTTCACCAAGTGATTCACCCGTTTGTTGCAGATCGTTTGCTTGCTCGTAATCGTTTAGGAAGTTGACTGCATCAACCACCGTTACCATTGTATCAAGAGTGGCAACATCACCCAGCGAATTACCGTTTTCATCGGCAAAGGTAAATGTTTCGGCCACTGGGAGGGGCTCAGATATACCCGTTGATTCAATAACGAGATAATCAAAACGACCTTCTTTGGCCAGTTTTCCTACTTCAATCAGCAAGTCTTCACGTAAGGTGCAGCAAATGCAGCCGTTACTCATTTCAACTAGCTTTTCATCGCTGTGACTTAGCGATACACCACTTTTAATTGTTGCAGCGTCTATATTTATATCGCTCATATCGTTAACTATAACGGCAACTTTTTTACCTTGTCTATTATTAAGGATATGACTAAGTACGGTTGTTTTACCGGCTCCTAAAAAGCCTGATAACACTGTGACGGGCAGTTTATTTATCATTAAGAGAACTTACTAATTTGCAATTTTCAGTATGTTATATTATATCAATTTAATATTCTAGTTATGCTGTTTATTTTATTAATCACCGCTTAATTAATTCGTAAGTAAACCCCTGTTTTAGGTGCTTTTAATTCTAATATTAAGGAGTGTTAAACTTTTATTTTCGTTGATTATAGTAATGATAAGAGTTATCATTTAGCTTGTTAACTACCTACACTTCTCTCAGGAACTATCATGTTTAACCCTAATTACTTGGCATTAAGTATTGCCGTGTCTTTATTTGCTTTTTCTCAAATGACATTTGCCAAGCAAAGCGACAAAATTGAAACAATTGAAGTAACAGGCCGTGCTCAGCAATTTTACCTAGAAACTGAGAGTAAAATTGGTACTAAAACTAATTTAGATCTTATTAAACTTCCGCAATCGGCTCAGGTTTTAACAGAGCAACTTATAATTGACCAAGCGGCTCGTGACATTACCGACTTATACCGCTCAATTGCTGGCGTAAGTGAATATAGCTACTCAGGCGTAACTTTTCGTGGTTTTAGAGATGATGCCAATGTATTTTACGATGGTGTGCGCGGCGACCCGTACTCAGGCTTTGGTGTACCGCAGTTATTTAATGTTGAACGTGTTGAAGTATTAAAAGGCCCAGCCTCAGCTTTATATGGCGGTGGCGAACCTGGTGGGATGATTAATTACGTAACCAAAAAACCAAGCTACGTACAAAAGCGCGAATTAAAGCTCACCTTAGGTAACTACAACACGCGTGGCGCATCACTCGATATGACCGGTGGTTTAAGCGATACGATGGCTTATAGATTGGGTGGTTTTTATGAGGAGCAAGACAGCTTTCGTAACAACGCCGATTCAGCTAATACGGAGCTAACAGGCGGATTGTTATTTGATTTGAGTGATTCAACAACGCTTACAACAAGTATTGATTACATAAAACAAGACTTAGGTGGCAATCGCTTACGTGGAGTACCGGTAGATGATAACGGCAACTTTCTGGTAGACCCTTCGTATAACGCGAACGAATCATTTGACTATCAAGATATGGAAGCTTTGGTGCTTCAAGCTGAGTTAAATCATAGTTTTTCTGATGACTTCTCTGTTAGCTCTACTGTGCGATACCTTGATAATGAGCGCGACCAAGCGTATCACGAGTCGCAAAATTGGGTTGACGTAAATGGTGATGGCGTTGCTAATATAGATGATGAAACTATAAGACGAGAATACCGCAAACAGTTTCGAGCAAACGAAGAAATAAGCTTAACAACTGATTTTGTATATAACGTTGAGCAAGGTAATTTAGAGCATCAATTTTTATTTGGTGGCGATTACCATGTGGTAGAAACGCAGTACGATTACTTGCGTGCCCGATATGAGGCTGATGGTGTAGCAAACTTAAATATTTATACACTTAATTACGGTGAAACAGACCCTAGCACCTATAACTTAACCGATTTAGATCGTGATGGTGTAGATACCGATCGCTTTGGTGTATACGCTCAAGATGTTATAAGTATTGGCGAACAATGGGCCGTAATTGCAGGCTTACGCTACGATTACTTTAAAGAATTAAATAAGGAAACAGGCTTTAGCTATTCTGACAACGGTGTAACGCCTCGCGTTGCAGTAACGTACCAGCCAATAGAAAACACCTCTGTTTACATAAACTACTCTGAAAGCTTTAATCCTACATCGTCGGGCGATCAGGAAGATGTGGTTGGCGAGGGCAACTTAGACCCAGAAACAGGTAAGCAAACCGAGCTGGGTATGAAAAACCGATGGTTTGACGGCAAAATAATGAGTACATTTGCTGTTTATCAAATTAATAAAGAAAACGTGGTAATGAGCAACCCTGACGATACGGGCGCGGGTGATGGTATTGCCGCACTTTTAAATATAGGTGAAGTAGAAAGCCGTGGATTTGAAACAACTTTAGTAGGTGATTTATCCGAGCACTGGACAATAACGGCTAACTACGCATACAACGATACGCAAGTAGTAGATGGCGTAACGGGTGATACGCTTTCAGATACATTTGGTGATGGCTCGCGCTTTGCTAATGCGCCGCGCCATCAGGCGGGTTTATGGTCACGCTTTGGGCTCGATTCGATTAATTCCTCTATTGCGTTTGGCGCTAATTATGTGAGTGAGCAAGTAAGCTCCGATGGTCAAAAAGTAAAACCGTTTACCGTATTTGATATGAGCTGGACGAGTCGCTTTGATGACGTATTACTAAGTGTAAATATTAACAACCTGTTTGATAAGGAATATGCTGTAAGCGGATTTAGCCAGCGTAACGGTCACTTTCCGGGTAGCCCGCGAGAAATTGTTGGGCAAATAACCTACAAGTTTTAATACTTATTAGCGCGAGAGTCTCTCGCGCTTTGTTTTAAGTATCGCCTTGCCCCTTTTTATCACTATTAAATTTAGCGGATTCTTGTGTAGTGTTAATAGCCGTAATAGGGAAGGGAATTACAATGCCTTCTTTTTTATAGCGTTTATGCAGGGCTTTTATAAAAGCAGATTTAACCCAAAAGCGATTAAAGTATTCTTTTGCGCGCAGCATAACCGTAAAGTTAATACTTGATCTGTCAAAGGTATGAAAAACCACAAAGGTATTGTAATCATCAACGCCCCATTCGTGTGAAATAAGTATTTCACGAGCCACTTCAAGTGTTACTTGTTCAACAAATTCTAAATCCGAATCGTAATGCACGCTTATATCTACAGGGACGCTTAGCTCTCTTTCAGGATAAAAGTAATTAATAATACGCGATTTAGATAATTGGCTATTAGGTATAATAATCATATTATTAGGTAGCATTTTAACCCATGTAGAGCGCCAGCCTATGTGATCTACAAAGCCTTGTTCTTTTGATTCAAGCTCAATAAAATCGCCCACTCTTATGGGTTTATCTATCACTAGCTGCACGCCAGAAAAAAAGTTTTCGAGGGTAGGTTGTAAAGCAAGGGCAACTGCCAGTGATGTAATACCTAACGAGGCAATAATGGGTGTAATAGAAATACCTAACGTGCCCATTAATACTAGTATTCCGACGGATGATAATGTAACGCGTATCACGCCTTTAATTATGCTTTTTGAATTAAAAACAACGGCAGATTGTTTACCATAGTAATTAATAGTGCCAATAATAAAGCGGTCTAAAAACATAATAAGTGCCAGTAGAGCTAGTACAATATTAATGCTATTAAAAGGAATTTGTTGAGAAATAGAAGTACTAATAATGAAGGTGTCGTGCTCTAAAATGGTGAGTAGCACAATAATTGTGCACAGTGTTAGCGGTTTAGATATTGACTCTATTAGTAAAGTATCGAATATAAACTTGGTTTTTGAAGTCCATTTTTTTAGCCAGTACATTACAAAAAAGCGAATTAAAAACAGTAGTATAGCTATAAGTAAGAGAGATGAAATCGCGCTTAACCAGGGGGTGCTGTTGGAAAATTCCAGCGCTTTATTTAGCATAACTTAAACCTGTTCAATATAGTTTTATATATATTGCAGCAAGTTATGTACCTTTGTTTGGAAAAGTAGCTGCCGAGTTTTAGTCGGCAGCAAATATTATACTTTTTTAGCTAACCACATACCGCCTAAGACGGCTGCAAAAAATAACAAAAATTCCATTTTAAGAGATACCAATTGAACCAAGCCAGGACCTGGGCAAATACCACTTAAACCCCAGCCTAAACCAAAAAATACTGAGCCGATAATTAAGCGCACATCAATATTTTTTAAATTACTTAAATTAAATGTTCCTGAAATAAGTGGTTTCTCTTTTTTTGCAACCCATAACCATGTAAGCATCATTATTAGCATGGCAACAGCCATCACTATAATTAAGCTTCCATCCCATTGGTTTCCATAGGTAAGAAAGTTAATCACTTTAGCAGGGTTTGTCATCCCGCTAATAATAAGCCCTAAGCCAAATATAAAGCCTATAACAACCATCATAATTGCTTTCATTATTTATCCTACAAGGTTTGCTGTAATGAAGGCAACAAGCATAAATGTACATGTTGCAACCCAAGAGCGAGCAGAAAAACGCGACATGCCGCACACGCCATGGCCACTTGTACACCCGTTAGCTAAAGTTGTACCCGCGCCAACTAAAAGCCCTGCAACAACAATAAGCCAAGATGGTAACTGTAATTCGCCTTCTAATAAAGAAGGGGCAAATACTCTTACCGCTACACCTGCCAACAATAACCCTAAAATAAAGTATAATTGCCAACGAGAGTCTGAATTTGCTTTAGCAAATACAGACTTAACAATGCCTGATATGCCCGCAATTTTTCCATATAAAACCAGTAATAACGTACACGCTATACCTATTAATGCACCGCCTATTGCAGCCGATACTGGGGTGAATTCTGTTATCATTTTTAAATTTCCCAAACAATAGAAACGCCTAAACCGGTTTGTTTCATTTCGATTGATAATTGTTGATTAGGCGCTAAGTAGTTAGCACCCGTTACTTTTTTTGCTGGCGAATAAAAAGCCATAGCATTTAATTGTACCTTGTTGGTAAAAGAATGGCTAAGGCCAGTAGTAAAATGCCACTCTTGAACACCCGGCGCTAAAATATTTAATATAACTTGAGAAGAAGGAATCGGTTGCTCGGTATAAGACACCCCAAAACGAATTTTTTGTTGCGATGTACGCTGCCATTGATAGCCAAGCTTATAAATAGTCATATCGTTCCAGCCAAACCCAGCTCCTGCATCAGCCCCTAAAGGCGCTGACATCAAGTTATTAACTGGATTTGCAATACTTTTTACTTCGCTGTAATTTATTTTTTGCCAATCAAATACAACCTGATTACTTGGGGTAAGCTTATAGGCAGCACCAATTTGAAACGAACTTGGCAGATCAAATCCGCCTTGCTCTGCAAACAAACCTTTATAGCTATCAAATTCTTGCATAGACACTGTTGAGCGGTAACTTGCCCCCCAGCTTAATGACGAATTTATATCTTGGCTAATACCCAGTTGAATACCTAGGCCTGTACTTGTATCGGTGCCATTATTTGTAAGCGCTTCTGGCGATTGCGAAAAAGGAGCAAAGCTTCCAAGCCCTTGTGCTTCAAACTGTTGCACCACGTAAATAGGGGATACACCAAGGCGTGTTTGTTCATTCAACTTATAGCTTACTGTTGGGCTAATAAAGAGTTGTTTTAAATCAACGCCTGCCGTACCAGCGTAAAAAGTCCCCTCAGTAGAGGATTCTGCGCCGTACTCGGTATTCATACCGCCGTTGCCATACACTAATAAACCAATATTTACTTTTTCATTTAATTGATGGCCAATAGCAAACTCTGGAATTGCAAATACGGTGTTGTCGCTTTTTTGTGTTTTTGCTTCAAGATAAAATGCGCCAGGGTAAAAAGTATCTACTTTTGATGCAGTATATTTTCGTTCAGGTGAAAAAAGCTCTAATCCCAGAGATAGCTCTGTTCCGTTAGGTAAAAAGGTTGCTGGATTATTAGCGCCAGACATTAACTCTTCTGACAGCGCTACACCTGCGCCAGCCATGCCTTTGTGGGTCATGCCATAGCCGTGGGTAAAATAACCATTAGTAGCAAATGTACTGAACGAACCTAACGCACACGTTAAAGCTAAGCCTGAAATTAACTGTTTTTTCATTTTAGTAAATACATAAAGTTGGAATGGGCGGACAATAGCTAATTTTTGATATTCTAAAAAGGAATTTAAATAGATTAGTTATAATAAAAGGTAATACGGCAATGGTTATAAAGTTTAAATAAATGAGCGTAGATTGCTATTCAGCCTTAGCTTAAGTTAAAATGTTCGCTAACGTATTGAGCTATAATGGTATTTTAGCATGCAATCGGTAGCTATACACTTTGGTATTAAAGTTTGCTGGTAAAGCAGCGTTTACGTATTAACAGCAGTTTAAAATATATTTATTAATTAACGTTTAGCTCATCTAAACAATCATTCTTAAATAACGCCATTGTATGTAAAAGCAAAGCGGTGATTAATATCACCGCTTTTAAAAAATCACATAGATTCAAGCGTTTTACCGCGTGTTTCTTTAATGTATTTAACAACAAAAAATATACTTATAAGTGCCGATAACGCATAAAAGCCATAAGCACCGGCAAGGCCAATGTTAGCCAGCATAATAGGGAAGGTCATGGTAATTGCAAAGTTAGCAATCCATTGTGCGCTTGCTGCAACAGCGAGGGCAGCACCACGAATACGGTTATTAAACATTTCGCCTAATAATACCCATACAATAGGGCCCCAACTTAAGCCAAAAAATACCACAAATAAATTAGCCATAATAAGCGCAAAAGTACCCATATTATCGCTAAGGGCAAGTTTGCCTGCTTCATCAAGGCCTGCGCTGCCAAATATATAAGTAAGCGCGCTTAAGCTAATAAACATACCAATACTGCCTACAAGCAGCAGTGGTTTACGGCCAACTTTGTCAACTAGGGCAATGGCAATAAAGGTCGATACAATATTAGTGGTGCCCGCTAATACATTTATAAATAACGATTGCGACTCATCAAACCCAGCGGCTTGCCAAAGCTCAGAGCCGTAATAAAACACCACATTAATACCCACAAATTGCTGAAATACACTCAGTGCCACACCCACCCAAACAATTGGGTGTACTTTTTTACTGCCATCAATAAATAAATCACGAATACTTGGCTTTTTATCGCTATGCAAGGAGCTTTTAACATCGCTTATTTGCGCATCAACATTGTCGTTCGATATTTTACTAAATACCGTTTTGGCATCGGCTACTTTACCTTGTGCCACTAAATAACGAGGCGACTCAGGAATGAACAACACACCCACTAAAAACAATACTGCAGGCACAAGCTCAGCCCAAAACATCCAGCGCCAAGCGGCTGTATCAAGCATTAAAATATTTTGCGCGCTACCTGCTGCATCAGCAATTAAATAGTTACTTAAAAACGCCGCAAACAAACCCAGTACAATAGCGAGTTGTTGCAATGTAGCTAAACGACCACGTAGTGCTGGTGGCGCAACCTCTGCAATATAAGCCGGCGCTAATACCGATGCAGCACCAATACCTAAGCCACCAAATAAACGGTAAAAAATAAACTCCGCAGAGCTTTCGCTAATGCCTGAGCCAAACGCACTAATGGCAAAAATAATCGCGGTGATGATCATAATTGCACGGCGGCCAAATTTATCAGCCAGCGGCCCCGCAGCAAGTGCACCTAGGGCACAGCCAAGTAACACAGACGCTACGTTAAAGCCCGTAGCCACACTGCTAGAACTAAACGCATTACCGAGTGCCGATACCGTGCCGTTAATCACGCCCGAGTCAAAACCAAATAAAAAGCCACCAATAGCAGCCACGGCCGATATAAATATTACGTAAAAAAGAGAGGTGTTTTCAGCTGTGTTGGCTGAGTGGGAAGGCGGTGTGTGCGTTGTCATTATATGCCCTGAAAGTTAAATTAAATATAAAAGAGCATAATATCGTAAAGCGCTATGGCTGAATACATTTGTGCAGGTATAACGAGTTTGGCGAGTATAAAGTGAGCCATTTTTAAAGGTTTTAGTTTAAGTAACCGCCTTTTAAATAACACAGGCTGAATTTCTGCAATTACATAATCTGTTCGAAATTAAGTAATTGTTTACAGTTGGCTATTTGGTGGATAAGGTAAATGCATTGAATATAGGAACATTTGTCGGTTTATAAAACGACGAAGGTCGTCGATTAAGTTGTTGTGTTTACTTCAAGCTCAGAGTGTTAATAGAATATTTATGCCAATAAAAAAATGGATTGTTCAATACGCTATAGCTCTACCAATTATTTTTTCTCTGCTGACTGGCGTTCAATACTTAAAAGGCAGAAGTCTAGAATACTCTATTGAATTCGGTATTTTGTGGGCCTTAGTATCGGTAACCATTTTTGCTATTAGGCGTTTCTACAATTATCGCAAAAATATTAATTGTGCTGTATGTAATGATATACCTAATAACAATCAAGATTCTGGTGGTAGGTAAACATAACAAGTAACAGTTGGCTACGTTTCGCTTCGCTACACAGTTTAGCCAACCATTACTTAGCCTGTTGTCTAAGCGTTAGTTTTCAAATAATCTTACGGAGTCAATTTTGAGGTTCTTTTGTCTTATTTTAATCATGTTCGCATCTGGATATGCAAGTATTTATGGGATTACTGGTGCTGAAGAAGGAATAAGAGTCGGCAACTCCTTTGAGTGCAATATTATCCATCCGGGCTTGTATATAACAATCATTGAACCAATATAGTGAAAAATCAATTCCTATAGAAACTATTGGTAAAATTTCTCCCTCTCGCTTAAACCAAACGATAAAGTTTGGGACTTCCGAAAATATGCATATGCTAAAGAGCGCTGGGAAGTATGAGAAGGGCTTGTAAAAAATTGAAAACTAACAAGTCAAGTCATCGGAAAAACACTCGCTGGCTGAGCCAAAGCGCTCGCGTTTCCAGCTGATTGAGACGTTATAAACACGGATGGATATGAGAGCGCTTTATCTACTTTTAATTTTAGTTTCTATAAATGTAAGTGCTGATGCTTACTTTCCCAGCTGCTTTGAGTCCTCTACTTTTGAGAAATATGGGAAAAAGCTATTTATTACACCAGATGATTTGTTAAACCATCCTAATTGGGACTTAGGTGATGGCGAACCACCAATATCAATTGGTAATGCAACAGAAAAAGTTATGTCATTTCTTCGTGATAAATACAGTGTTGAAGACGTGATATTTGCATTTGTTCACCTAAAGAGCCAAGTTTGTTTAATAGATCAGAAAATGCAAATAGTTTGGTTTTACGTTTTCGCTGCTGACTCACCAATTAGTCTTGTTGGTATCTCAATGACTGGACGATTGATTGAGGCCGTAGAGTAACATTTAAAAGAATATCCTTAGGACTATTTATAGTGCTAAATCCTCCGCAATTTCTGCCTTATACTTCAAAGTTATCAAAGTACTCTTTTTGCAGTTCAATAGTCAGTGCTTTACGGCGAATGCCTTGTACTAGGCTGTAAACCTCTTCTTTTGTGTAACCTGCCGAATTTAATATAAGCGCAGCCACCAACCCTGTGCGGCCAGTGCCGCCTTTGCAATGTATGGCAATGGTTTGTTTGTGTTGTATGGCCTGTAATATGTCGGTTTTGTGGGTGTTCCAGCTTGATGTAAAAGGCTGTTCGGGTGCTTCGTCATCATTTATAGGTAAATGAAACCACGTTATATCGTGCTTATTGCACTCGCTATTAATTGTTTCTACGTTGTTTTTTTCAAGCTCCTTTTGCGGCATAAGCGAAAGCAGTATGTTAGTGCCAGCGGCCTTTAATGTGGCGATTGAATCCGCTAGGTTTTGCGTTTTTGTACTAGGGCCTGCTTATCTTTCGAGGTTAACTTTGCAGCAGCATGTTTGGTTTTTAGGCAAGGCAGAGCTTATGTAGTGTGGTTGTTTCCCATAAATAGGCGATAACGCAGTATAAATGCCAAACATGCGCTGCCCGAAGGGTTCTGCCTAGGGGGGATTGACTCTTTGTTGCTCGGCTTTTACTTAGCCCACTAGGTTACAAGCCTCGCGCCGCGATTAAATCCCCCCTAGATTGAACAAATTTAATCCTGAAAGGTCAGCAGGCCCTGAGCAAGGCGTAAAAATAATATTTGCGCCGTTATTAAGTGATAAAACATCGTGTGGGTGCGCGCTCATGGTAAGTCCTTTATTTTTTAATGAATTTGCTTTAATAAGCTAACTATAGCGTGTTTTAGTTACAAGTTTAAGATTGAATAATAAGCACAAATGCTAGATACTGTTTTTATATACAGTCATGGCGGTATTATGAAAAAAGAATTACCAGCAAAATACTATTTAGCGCATTTTAGAGAGCTTATTGAGTTTGTAACTAGTAAATGTATGCATTTACTTGAGCCTAAACATAGTGAATTTATTAGTAAAATTAACCAGCTAGATGAGCAAAGCCAGTGCATGTTGGCGCGTGTGTACTCGCGAAAGCCTTATTTGGTGCAGGCGCAATCGCTCAATTATGAAGAAATAACATCGCCGCATCAGGCTATTTATACGCTAAAAAAAGCGGGCATTTTATTTGAGCCAAACGAGCAGCATTATTCACAGCTTTTAGCGCACTTAACCAAGCCTTCTTTGGTTGAGTTGCTAAGTAATTACGGCGAGCGAATAAGCTTTAAAAAGAGCGCCGCTAAAGGCGCACTGGTGGATATTGCGCGGGAGTTTTTTAAAGACTGCCCACAAGAGCTTGCGCCACTTAATAGCCAGTATGTAATTAATAACCGCAGTGATTACTACGAGTATTTTGAGTTTTTATTTGCAGGTAAACTAAGCAGTGGTGATGTGAATCATCAAAACCGTTTTGTAATGCGAGACTTAGGCTTAACCGCTACACGCGAAGGACATAGCGAGAGCTTGTCACGCTTTGAAACACTTGACGAAGCGCAATCAAACTATTTACTAAACCGTTACCGGTTAGCATTTAAAAATATAACAGATGAGAGCGACTATGTTGCTCTAGCGTCGCAGGTTTTAGTGCAAGCTGCACATGGTGCAATAGCCGTTGTATTAAAAAACAAACTATTAGTTAGGCTTTATAGGCAGCTAAAAACAGTTGATAGCGAACTTGCTTTTAGTTTACTTGAAGGGTGCGTGGATGATAGCGAAGCACAAGAAATTCAAATAAGAGAGCAATACAGGCTTGGTAATAAAGAGTGGGTAAAAGCTCGATTAGAAGCCATTATCGAAAATCCACTTACTGATGATTTACTGTATTTTGCTGACGACTTTTTAATGCGTAAGTTTAATAAAAAAACACGTTCGCGTTTAAGTGCCATGCTTGCCGATACTCAGTGCGTGCTAGAAATAGATGAACTGTACAGAGGAGAAGTAGAGCAGGGCGTAAACGATTATTATACTCGCCAAGGTATGGCTGTATTTAATACCGAAAACACGCTTTGGCAAAGTTTGTTTGGTTTAGTATTTTGGCATGAGTTATTTGTGGAGTCGCCTTATCCTCCATGCAATGAGTTTGATATTTATCCGCAAGTATTAAGGCTTGGTAATTTTTATGAAGCGCAGCAAACACAGATAAATGAGCGCTTAGCACAATGCCAGACGTCGCAAGCATTACTTAATTTGGTATGCAAAAATGCAGCACAATACTTTGACCAACCTAACGGCTTGTTTAGATGGCATAGCAATTTATTAGAGCCACTAGAAGCGCTTATTTTAAACAGCCCTATTAAGGCGTTAATTGCGCACTTAACAGCCATGAGTAAACATTATTTACAGCTAAAAGACGGCTACCCCGACTTGATGGTTATCAATAATGGCCAAGTACATTTTGAAGAGGTAAAAGCCCCAGGCGATAAGCTTAGGCGTAACCAACTTACCACCATAGATAATTTAAAAAATGTGGGCTTTACAGTACATATTGCCGCGGTTAAATGGTTTGTAGATCCTAACCGTATTTACAGCATCGTTGATATAGAAACCACCGGCGGCTTAAAAGGCGGTAACCGTATTACCGAAATAGGCCTTGTAAAAGTGCAATACGGTAAAGTAATTGATACTTGGACAAGCTTAGTTAACCCCGAGCGCCATATACCTGGCTTTATTACGTCATTAACCGGTATTAGCGACAGTATGGTTTACAACGCGCCTGTATTTGTCGATATAGTTAAGCCGCTATTAGATAAACTCGCAGGCAGTATTTTTGTAGCCCATAACGTTAACTTTGACTACGGCTTTATTAAAAAAGAATGCGAGATGGCAGGGCACTTTTTTAAAATGCCAAAAATGTGCACCGTGGTTGAGTCGCGCAAAGCGTTTAAAGGCTTAAAGTCGTATTCGCTGGGCAATCTCTCATCGCACTTTAATTTAAATTTGACCAGCCATCACCGGGCACTTGCCGATGCAACCGCGACTGCAGAGTTGTTGTTACTTATTCAGCAATCCCAAAGTAGTGAATAAGCAGTAAATCTTAACGCAAGAAGTAGTATGCACTTTTAATCACTTAGCTTGTTTTAGCTAAGTGCTTCTTTCGTGGTAAAAAACCAGTAACCAGCATAGTGCCTACAATTACAAATAGTGCGCCTAGTAATGTATTTGGCCCTATTTGCTCATCTAAAAATAAATGCCCCCAAAATATGCCAAATAATGGAATTAAAAAGGTGACAGTGAGTGCAGAGGTTGGGCCTATATCGTCAATAAGTTTAAAAAATAAAATATACGCAAGCGCGGTACATACTACGCCCAGTACTAATACACCTAGCATAACGTTGGTGCTTGGTATTTCTCGTATTGGCATAAATAAGATAAGCGGCAATACCATAAAGGTTGAAGCCCACATTGAGCCATGAGCGTTATCGAATGGAGCCAATTTGGGCGCATTTTTTGTGTAATGCGATGCAATGGCATAGCAAAACGAAGCGCTCAATGCCGCTACTATAGCTATGATTGATTGGCTATTTACAACAAAGTGATTTTGGCCAACGAGTATTGCAACACCTATTAAGCCAAGCAATAAGCCAAGCACTATACTTTTGGTGGGCTTTGTTTTTGTCCATAAAATACCAACTACTGCGCCCCAAATAGGGGTTGTTGAATTTAAAATTGATAAAGTAGAAGCGCTTATAGTTTGAGCTGCGTAAGCAAAAAATAAAAATGGCAGAGCAGAATTAAACGCGCCTATAATAAAAAAGTGTTTTTTGTGTTCAGTAAAGGCTAAGCGGCGTTTTAAATACAAAGCAACAATAAATAAAGTAACTGCAGCAAAGCCTACTCTAAACTCAATTAATACCGCAGGCCCCAAGCTGTTAGCGGCCATTCGCATAAATAAAAATGATGCGCCCCAAATAGCGGCCAGAAAAAATAATCGCAGTAAGCTTGCTAAGGTCATGATAGTATTTTAATTATGCTGATTGGCTTTTAGAATAGCAGGGTTTATAAACACTGTAAGCCATATTCGGAGCCGGCATATAAAAATAATAAATTAAGGATAAGAATGAAAAAGTTCTCAGTTGCTGCAGCTTCTATGGTATTTATCACTTTGTTGGGTGGATGTAATTCAAGCCCAATCAACCTTTACAGTGATACCACCATGAAAAAGAATGAATATAATGGTATTAAAGCGTATCGAAAAGGGGAGTTTGAGGCCGCTTTTAATTATTTAAAAGAGCCTGCTGGGCTAGGCTATAAAAGCGCACAATACACGTTGGCGTTTATGTTTTTGAAAGGCCAATACTTGGAGCAATCTACTAAACTAGGGATGGGCTGGCTAGGCGTTGCAAAAGAAGCGGGGGTTGAAAATTGGACTGCGCAATACGATGCATTTTATAGTGCAGCGAGTACACAGCAAAAACAACTAATAGATGAAACAGTTGCGTTGTATATAACGCAATTTGGCGTTAAAGCACAAAATATGACCTGTCGTCGTTCAACTTCGCCTAGGCGCACATTTGGTGAAGTTAAAATTGATTGCACTAAGCACGAAGGTATCGTTACCGAGTACGACATACAAATAATAGAATAGAGTTATGGCTTTTCTAGCTTTTTTTCAAAGTCGCTTTTAACAATATCGAGTGCTTTTAAGACCTCTTCTGGAGCAACATCGTGTTGCTCTAGTATCATAATTAAATCTACTGCAAGTTTAATATGTGTAGGGGCTTGATCAAGTGGGTTGGTCATTTAACTCTTTCTTTTTTGATATTTGACTAATGGCGACATTTATTGCTGTTTGCACACGCTGTTCCATATGTATGCGTTCTGATTGCGGTAAATAAAACGCCATATCTACATCGTAGCGAATATATCGTGGCGGGAGTTGGTTTAGTACTGTACAACAAAAGTCAGCCATTACATCTTCACCATATTTTTCATCAAGTTTAAGTTTGATGATTTCTTCAACTACAATCTTTTCGTAATAGTTGTGTATATCTTCGTGTAATCGCATATTCCCACCGCTTTAAAATAATCCGTTTAACTGAGTCTATACTAAGGCTTACTATAAATCGATAGCGGCTTTAAATAGTTGTTTATGAACATTAATTAGTGAACTCAAATTACGCGGATAACCGCCACCTAAAGCGCACATTAGTGGGATTTGATGTTGCTTACAGAAGTTGAGAACAAACAAGTCGCGCTCATATACGCCATTGAGCGATACAATAAACAAGCCTAACTCGTCTTTAGTATAAATATCAGCGCCTGCATTATACAAAATAATATCAGGGTAATGAATGCGCACGCAAAAATCGAGTGCTTGCCTTACTGTAGCAAGGTATTCAGTGTCGGTTGTTTTAGCAGGTAATGCAAAATCGTAAGTAGACTGTTGTTTATTACGCGGGAAATTTTGCTCACAATGAATTGAGCAGGTAATAATTTGGTCATTCTTTTGAGTGATTTGCGCTGTGCCATCGCCTTGGTGTACGTCGCAATCAAAAATTAAAACAGTGTCGGCTTGCTCTGTATTTATTAAATGTGCTGCTGCAATAGCTAAATCATTAAAAATGCAAAAGCCACTGCCAAAATCGCTATAGGCATGATGATAACCACCGCTTAAATTGAAGGTTAGATCGTGACTAAAAGCCGCTTCAGCAGCTTGAATACTCCCGCCAATTGATAAAAGAGTACGCTCTACAAGTTGTTGCGAATAGGGAAATCCCATCTTTTTAATTGCTTTATCGCTTAGCGTTCCATTTAAAAAATCATCTATATAACGTTGGCTGTGACATAGCGCAAGTTGAGATGCGGTTGCTTTTTTAGGATCTTTAAAGTGAATAGCCGAAACACCTAGATTTTCTATTTCGGTTTTAAGTAACTTATACTTTTGAATAGGGAATCGATGACGTTCTGGGAGTATAAGGTCTGAATACAATGGATGATAATAAAGCTGCATAGTAAAGTGCGCCTTAACGCAGCTGCTGTTTTTCTACTTGTTGTATTTTGTCTTCGGTGGCAGAAATTGCTTTTCTGCAGCGACCTAATCGAGCGTGTGTGCTTAATATTTCAAGGTTAAGTTTTTGTGCTTTAGCTGGCGAGGCTTTATCCATTTGCATCTTACGTTCTTCAATCATGAGTACTAAACGGCGTTCAAACTCATGGTTTTGTTTTAATTCGTCGTAAAGCTCATGCGATGATTGCATTATTTTTTGTACAGCGTGCTTATAAACAGTTTGCTTAGGGCGAGGTTTATAATGGCTTTTGTTTTCTTTAATCCAAATAGGCGTTGATTTAATAACATTGAATACAGCTTGTACCTGAGCTCCTATACGTTCAAGCGCGTAGGTATAAGCATGGCGATGCTCACTTGGCGGTAATCGTGACACTTCGTCTTCTATTTCTATTACGTAATCGACTAGGTTCATGCTTTTTGTACTAAAAACGGCGCGGTCAAACAAGCTAGGTTGTGCTTGCATGTAACGATTTTTAGAAAAAAGTTTAGCTTTATCAAATTGCTCAGCTTGTTGTTTTAGCGTTGCAACTTGTTGGCGTAGTTTATCTAAAGCTGTAGGGTGCATATTAAAAGTAAGCCTCATAAATTAGCTTTAATGCTAAAAGTATAACCATAGTATTAAATACAGGGCGAATAAATTTGCTACCAAACCGTATTGCTGAATGCGCTCCAATCCATGCACCAAGCATAATAAAAAAGCCCATAGTAATGCCAAGTAAAAAGTTTACATGTCCGAGTGCTACAAAGGTAATTAAAGATATAAAGTTAGAAACAAAGTTCATTGAACGCGCTAAACCACAATTGAGTAGCAAGTTCATTTTATAAAGCATGCCATTAGAAGCAGTCCAAAAAGTACCCGTACCTGGGCCTGCTAAACCATCAAAAAAGCCTAATGCTAAACCCTGTAGCCATTGTTTTATTTTCATCGCTTTGTTTAGTTTAGGCAGTTCATCGCCTTCTGTGGTACTTAAATTCCCAAATAAGCTATAGGCGGCAACTAAAATAATAATAATGGGTAGTAGTTTGTTTAAAAAATCGATACTTAAATGATCAACAATAACAGTACCTATCAATGCACCTATTGCAGTAGCTATGATGGAGGCTGCCCAAAATTTCGGGCTAAATAAATTCTTTTTATAGTACGTATAACTAGCTGTTAAGGAGCCAAAACTAGCCGCGAGTTTATTGGTGCCTAATGTTAAATGTGGAGGTAAGCCTGCAGTTAATAAAGCGGGCACAGTTAACATGCCACCGCCACCGGCGATAGCGTCTATAAAACCTGCGGCAAGTGCAACAGCACATAAAACAGCCCAGGTTGTTGGATCGAGTGCGAGTTCAAACATTAATAATCTATTTGTCTTTTAAAAGGTGGTAGGGTGTCGAGCATGGCTTTACCGTACCGCTTAGTAACTAAGCGTCTATCGAGAATAGTAATACAGCCTTCATCACTCTCTTTTCGCAGCAGTCTACCACAGCTTTGCACCAATTTCTTTGCGGCGTCTGGTACGGTAATCGTTAAAAACGGGTTGCCACCTTTGCTTTGTACAAACTCTGCTTGCGCTTCTTCTATTGGCGAAGTAGGTACCGCAAACGGAATTTTAGTGATTATTAAGTTCTCTAAATATTTTCCAGGCAAATCAAGGCCTTCCGAAAGGCTTTGTGTTCCAAATAAAATACTGCCTTTGCCTTCGTCTACATTTTTAGTGTGTAATTTAAGCAATGCTTCTCGCGACATTTCACCTTGTACTAATAAGTTAAAACCTTTTGTTCTAAGAAACTTTGTTACGTGGTCCATTTGCCAGTAAGAAGCGAACAATACTAGGTTCGCTTTTTTATCATCTATGTACTCTGGTAATGTTTTAGCTAAGTGGTCACTAAAGTCTTTATCAGTAGGTTCTACTTTTGATACCGGAATACGTAAAGTGGCTTGTTTGGGGTAATCAAATGGAGAAGGTACTTTAATAAATTTAACGCCTTCTTCTTTAGCAAGTCCTGTTTCGTAGGCAAAGTGATCAAACGAACCCAACGCGCTTAATGTGGCCGAACATAAAACAGCGCCTGCGCATTCTCTCCACAATTTATCTTTTAGGTAGTAACCTACTTCGATAGGGCAGTCGCTTAATAGGTGATCGTGATGGCTTTTGTATTCAAGGCGTTTTATCCATCTTGCATGGGGAGCTCCTTCCCCTTTTTTAGCGTAACTAAACCACAGTTTATTTAATTGCTCTAATCGGTTTATGTATTGTCCGCTTTCGCCCAATATGGGGTCGGCAACATAAGGTTTTATATCGCCGTCACTTACATCTTGGGTAAGGGTGTCGTGCATTTTGTTTAAGCAGCGCAGCGCATCTTGCGTGGCTTCGCTAATATCTTTAGCTTTACTGTGCAGTGACTCTGGAATTGCGCCGTGCTCAAAACGATAAGTATCGTCTTTTGAATATTCAAAGTCGGCATTATCAAGAATATCGCGAACTACTTTTAAATCTTTATTCGCGTCGTTAATACTGTCGCAAAGTTTAAAGTTTTGCCCAATAGCTCTTTGCCCCACTAAAACCTTCGCCATTTTCCCGCTAAACTTGGTGAGCTTATCAAGCNCAGCCGATGAAAAGTCGCGTGTTATATGTGCTAAATGGTGCGCTTCATCAATAACGTAAATGGTGTTGTCGGGCTCTGGTAAAATTTTACCGCCGCCTAGGTCTAAATCAGCAAGTAATAAAGAGTGATTAATTACCAGTACATCCATTTGCATCAATTGATTACGAGCAAGCTGAAACGGGCACGTTTGGTGTGCCTTCATTTGGCGCTGGCATGAGTGTTTATCGCAGGCTATTAAGTTCCACACTCTATCGGGTACAGTATCGGCCCAGCTGTCTCTATCGCCTTGCCATTTCTTATTCACATAGGCGTTATATAGCTCATTTAAACACTTGGTTTCCATTGCGCTCAATGGTGAAGTAAGTGTTGGCATAAAGTCCATTTGTGTTTGGCTATCGCCGTTTACAGCATTATGTAATTTGTGGGCGCAAATATAACGATGGCGACCTTTTACTAAATCAAATTTAAAGTCGAGGCCTGAATGCTTTTTAAAAAATGGGAGTTCTTTTGCTATTAATTGTTCTTGCAATGCAACGGTTGCGGTAGAAATAACTAGCTTCTTTTTTTGCGCTAAGGCAAGCGGTAATGCGCCTAAACAATAGGCAAGAGACTTTCCTGTACCGGTGCCAGCTTCAATTACGCATATGCGCTGCTTTTTATGGTATTCGCCTGCAAGGGTTTTTGCTATTTCAGCTACAAGGTAGTTTTGACTGCTACGAGGGCGATAATCGTTTAGGTTACTAGCCACATGCTGGTGTACTTGCCTAATTGTTTTTTTTAGTGAGTCAGAAAGCATGGGATGATTTACCTAAAGTATGTATATAATTACAGTGCTATGGATTTTAGAGTTATAAGGGTGTAACTACAAGCAGCTTGTTTATTAATTTAGCCTATTAAGCAGTGGGGTAAGATGATTTGCATAGTTTTTCCAATCAGTCAGCGCTTCTTTGTAAATGGGTTTACGTACTTGTTCTGAACTGGGAGTTAAAACAGGGCGTTGATTATTATAAAACTCATAACACGCTTGCTCCACTACTAAATTGCAATGTTGAAATAAAGCATTAACCGTTTCGGTAAAGTTATTTACTAAGTTCTCATAATTAATCGTATATATTTCGTCTGGGTATACGGTATGCCAGTGCGTCATCAACTTGTAATATTCATTCATGTAGTGAGCTAAATCTTCTTGATCATAGCTATAACTATGACCTTGTGAAAATGAGTGCTTATAAAGGCTCCATGCTGTTGCTTTTTTGTCACGTTGTACATCGATTATTTTTGCATTAGGGAACAAAGTTTTGATAAGAGCAATATGCTGAAAGTTGACTGGTTGTTTATCAATAAAGTAAGGTTTGTTATTGCGCAAAGGTTCAATGAATTTCAAATAGCGCTTGGCTAATCCTGCCAAGTGTTCTTGAGTCAAACTACTTAGTTTATAAGGTACGTTGCTTTTTATTTGAAGGTTTTCTAACTCTACTGCAATAGAGTTGATTTCTGATAATTCATAGCTGGCGTCAACATGGCTATGCGATGCTAGTATTTGTTCAATAAGTGTAGAGCCACTTCTTGGCAGGCTTACAATAAATATTAGCTGGACTTCACTCTCGCTTAAAGGAAGTACTTCATTGGCAGCTTTTTTAGTTATGTAGTTTTTACAGCGTTCATTAAAGTCGTTAGTAATGTAAGGAGTAAGTGATTTTTGTAAATCGTTACTTATTTTTAGCTGTAAAAAGGCATCTTCGTATCGATTTTGCTGTTCGTATGCCTTAGCTAAAGCAAAGTGAAGTTGTGCTTTATTTAATTTATTTGAGTCTATTGTTATCTGCTGTTCTAAATTAGCTACATTTAGCTGAGTGAAAGTATATGTTTTTAAGTTTGCTAAGTTCCAATAGGCTTCACCTATATGAGGAGCTAGTTTTATTGCTTTGCAATAAAATGCAATCGCACTTTGATTATTTCCAACTATCTTTTCTATGTTCCCAAGTCTTAAATTGCAATATGCGGGGTGATAATTTTTATTTAGCAAAGATTGGTAATTTAGAAATGCATTTTTGAAGTCCATCATTTTTACATAGGCAGCAGCGAGTAAACTTTGGGATTTTGGTAGTAAAGTAACTAATGTCGTCGACCTATTATAAAAGGAGATTAGTTCTAAATATTGCTTTGTATTAAATAATGCTTCAATGTGCGCATCATAAGCGGCTGATTTTGTATTGTTTATATTTATATTATGAGAAGTAATAGCCAAATACGTTTTTAAGTCGCTTGCTTGAAAAGCTATTTTACTTAATAACACTAAAACACGGTATTCATTCGTAACAAGATTGAGCAACTCATGGGCAATGGTTTCTGCTGGCTTTAATTCTTTGTTTAATAGATGCTGATTCGCTTTATCTAAACGCTGGTTAAACCAAGCAATCATCTCATATTGCTTTGTGGCTTGTTGGTATTGCTCTTGCTCTTTTAGTTGTCGATGTATTTGGGCTAATATTTGCCAAGCTTGATGGTGTTCTGGTGCACTTTGAATTAGAGGTAATATTAACTTTTTAGCTTGTTGAAGCTTGTTTTGTTGAAGTAGATTATTAGCGAGTTGGATGATTTCAGAAGGGCTCATTGAATGCTCATATTATTTTTTCTTAAGACTAACTTAGAAAGAAATAAAATATAACCTGCTTTACATATTTTATTTTTGTTGTTTTTTATTACGAGGCTTATTTCATTAATGCACTTAGACTCGGGGTTTATTCTCTCTACAGAAACAGTCGATTCAACTTTGGGCGTAAGTTTTGTTATTTGGCTTTTAACTGAAAAAGGGCCATTAAAGACAATTAGCATAGCAGAGTCAGTTGTTTTTTTTATCAAGTTAACGGATAAAACGACGGCAGAAAAAGTGCTGCAGTGCGCAGGTGTTTCTGTTGACATTGTCCCAGTAGAATTAAAAAACTTCCAGCAAGGTAATGTGGCTGGTTGCTACTTTAAATCACTTAAGCACTACTACAATGCGTTAAAGGCTCTAAGCTTAGAAGCCATTGTGACATACGAAGATGACATACGACCTATAGATCGCTTTTTAATGGAGCGATTTATTAAAGGCTCTATATGGGTGAGAGGAGATATTACACATAAAGACGGGTATAGGTTGTT
Source organism: Pseudoalteromonas sp. TAE56 (assembly GCF_000497955.1). Lineage (NCBI taxonomy): Bacteria > Pseudomonadati > Pseudomonadota > Gammaproteobacteria > Alteromonadales > Pseudoalteromonadaceae > Pseudoalteromonas > Pseudoalteromonas sp. TAE56. The sequence continues at coordinate 38,106 of NZ_AUTN01000128.1, read as the reverse complement.
AACCAATTGCCAATTTAAAAATAACCCCGATGTAAGTCCTAAGTTTAAAACAGTTTCTTTAGACATAGAATGTAACGGAGAAGGGGTATTATTCTCGATAGGTTTGGTCGGTCATGGCATAGATTGTGTTTTAATGATTGGTAGTCCGATTAAATATAATGATGCAATTGAAGTAATATGGTGCATTGATGAAATCGATCTTTTACATAAATTACAGCATTTTATAGCCCAAACAGATCCAGATCTTATTATTGGTTGGAATGTTATTGAGTTTGATTTTTCTGTTCTTAACTCCAGAGCTGAAACTCTAGGTATAGAATTGCGTCTTGGGCGTAATAACGAAAAAATAAAATTACGAGTAGGTCATTATACTCGATTAACTATACCTGGAAGAGTTGTTATAGATGGGATAGACACGTTAAAAAATGCGACCTATCACTATGACAGCTTTAGCCTGTCAAATGTAGCAGCTAAGGAGCTTGGTGAGAAAAAATTCATCAGTTCAAGTGACCAGCTAGCAGAAATTGAACGCCAATTTAATGATGATAAGTTATCCCTTGCCAAATACAATAGACAAGATTGTGTACTTGTTCTACGTATTTTTAACAAATTAAATTTACTTGATTTTGCTGTTGTTAGGAGTCAATTGACGGGGCTTGAACTTCATAGAATGGGCGGTTCGGTAGCTTCATTTGTTAACCTTTATCTGCCCTTACTCCACCGAAGTGGTTATGTCGCACCCAATTTAGGAGAACATGGCTTAAGTTTTGATAGTCCAGGAGGTTATGTAATGTCTTCAAAACCTGGGCTTTATAAAAATGTAGTTGTACTCGACTTTAAAAGCCTATATCCATCAATTATGCGTACTTTTTGTATTGACCCTCTTGGTTTAATTGAAGGTTTGCTAAATCCAACAGATGCAATACCAGGATATAATAATGCACTTTTTTCAAGACATAAAAATCATTTACCAACTCTTATAAAAACTTTATCAGTAACAAGGCAAGAAGCAAAAGATAGCCAAAAACCTATGTTATCGCAGGCTATAAAAATTATTATGAACAGCTTATATGGAGTGCTTGGTTCTCGAGGATGTCGTTTTTACGATCCACGTCTTTCAAGTTCAATAACCTTACGTGGGCACGATATAATGCAAACTACAAAAAAGTGGATTGAGGAGTGCGGGCACAATGTAATTTATGGTGATACAGATTCAATATTTATTACTTTAGATGACAATTTAGACACACTTCAATGTTATGAAATTGGTAAACAATTAGCTATCAAGATCAATCAACAGTGGGTACAAGAAATAAATCAGACCCACAACTTAGAGAGCTTTTTGGAAATTGAATTTGAGACCTTATACAGCCCCTTTTTTATGCCTACAATTAGGGGGAAAACTATGGGCTCTAAAAAACGGTATGTAGGTAAGAAAATTAATAAAAATCACGACGAGCTTGTATTCAAAGGTGTTGAAGCAGTTCGAAGTGATTGGACTGAGTTCGCTCAGGAGTTTCAAGTTGAATTGTTTGAGGCTTTATTTAGTAGTGATTATAAAATAAGTCTGTTAGTGGAATTAGTTAATTCTTATTCTCGACGTTTACAAAACGGAGAATTTGACGATAAATTAATCTACAGAAAAAGATTAGGGCAAAATTTAACTGAATATCAAAAGAATATACCACCTCATGTCCAAGCTGTTAAAAAATATAAAGCCTCAAACCCAAACTTTGAGGTGAAACGAGGGCAAATTATAGAATATGTGTACACTTTTGATGGACCTGAACTCAGTAATACAAATAAAAAACTGAATTATTCTTTGTATATAAAAAAACAGTTAGACCCAATAGCCGAAATGATTTTTAGTGCAATGCAAGTGACTCTATCAGAGAACTCCCAAACCTCTCTCTTTTAAGTGATTATAAGCTAAAAGTTAACCCTCCTGAATTTAAACACCCTTCCGTAGTTTTATTTAATGCACTAATGGTGCTGTTAAACAACTATAATGTAAATGTTGTGATTTTAAATTGTAATAATTTTAACTGTGGATACATTGTTAATTAACATTAAGTTAATTATATGTTGACCATGTTGTGCTGCTGGTATTATCATAACGTATGATTACTATTTGTTAACAAGTAGTGATCGTAAAAAAATATAAAAAATATAAAAGTATTCTGGGAGAATCAAATGTTAAATAATAAAGTTTCTAAGGCTGTTCGCTTGGCGATAGCTTTTGGTACAGCTTCAACAGCTGCGTTTTCAGCAAGTTCTTTTGCTGCTGAAGAAGAAAAAGTTGATAAAGTTGAACGAATTGAAGTTACTGGTTCACGTATCAAACGTACAGATATGGAAACAGCTAGCCCAGTACAAGTAACAACTGCAGAAGAAATTGCTGTTGCAGGTTTTACTCGTGTTGAAGACATGATGAATAGTTTACCGCAACTAGAAGCGTCTAACACTTCTTTCCAATCAAATGGCGCTTCGGGCACTGCAACGCTTGATTTACGTGGTATGGGCGCTCAGCGTACTCTTGTTCTTGTAAACGGTCGTCGTATGCAAGCTGGTGGTATATACACACAATCAGCTGATATTAACCAAATTCCTGCTGCGCTAATTAAACGCGTAGATGTAATGACTGGTGGTGGTTCATCTACTTACGGTGCAGACGCTGTTGCTGGTGTTGTAAACTTTGTAATGAACGATCAGTTTGAAGGTTTTGAAGTTAATGTAGGTACAACTGCTTACCAACATAATAACGATAATGAATACATGCAAGGCCTAATGGATGATGCTGGCTTTGACTATGAAGAAGGTAATACTGGTCTTGATGGTGCGTCATTTGATTTTGCTGCGACTTTAGGTGGTGCATTCGATAGCGGTAAGGGCCATGCAGTAGCTTACTTTACTTACAACAGACAAAACGAATTACGCCAAGGTGCTCGTGATTACTCATCTTGTGCTCTAAATGCAGCTGGCACAGCTTGTGGCGGTTCAGGTAATGCTGTTAACCCTAACTTCTATATCTCAGCTCCTAATGCTGACGGTGTTGTAGATTTTGGCGAAGGCCAATACGAATACTGGACTCTAGGTCAAGATAGCAGCTTTATTCCTTCAGTTGGTAATACATATAACTATGCGCCAATTAACCACTTTATGCGTCCTGATGAACGTCATACATTAGGTATGTTCGCTAACTACGAAATCAATGATAGCTTCCGTCCGTTTATGGAAGCAATGTTTATGCGTAACCGCACTACAGCGCAAATTGCTGAGTCTGGTACGTTCTTTAATGATAATTACTCGATTGATTTTGATAGCCCATTACTAAATGATACACAACGTGCACAACTAACTGAGCGCTTTGGTTTGACTTCTGGCGATCAGTTTGCAACTTATATTGGTAAGCGTAACGTTGAAGGTGGTGCTCGTGCAGACAGCCTTGAACATAACTCTTTCCGTTTAGTATTAGGTAGTAAAGGCGAAATTAACGACCTTTGGTCTTACGAAGCATTTGCTCAATACGGTTCAACTTCATCTTCTTCAGCATATGAAAATGACTTCTTTGGTCCGCGTATAATCACAGCTTTATCAGCAAATGGTGAAGATTGTAGCGCGACTTCTGGTTGTATCCCATATGATGTTTTTCAGTTTGATGGTGTAACTGAAGAAGCTGCACAGTCACTTACTGGTACGGCAATTTTGAACGGTGTTACTGAGCAATTGATTGTAAGTGGTTTTGTTACTGGCGAATTCGATTTCTCACTTCCATCTTCAGAGTACCCAGTTGCTGCAGTATTTGGTGCAGAGTATCGTGAAGAAACATTCAGTAGAACAGCTGATGAAGTATACGCACAAGGTCTATTACTTGGCCAAGGTGGTACTACTAAGAGTTTAAATGGTGGTTATCAAGTACGTGAAGTGTTTGGTGAGCTTAGCCTACCAATCGTTGAAGATTTACCGTTAGTTGAAAGTTTACTTGTTGAATTAGGCTACCGTTGGTCAGACTATAGCACTTCAGGTGCTGAGCCGACTTATAAAGTGGCAATGAACTGGGATGTAACTAGCGATTGGAAAATTCGTTCAAGCTACAACCGTGCAGTTCGTGCAGCAAACAATGGTGAGTTATTTGCTCAACAAAGCACTGGTTTATGGGCAGGTACAGATCCATGTGCTGGTACACCAACTTTATCAGCAGCTGAGTGTGCAAATACAGGTGTTTCTGCAAGCCAGTACGGCAATGTAGGTAAGAGCCCTGCGGATCAATATAATGCTCTGTTTGGTGGTAACCCAGATTTATCTCCAGAAATCGCTGATACTATTACTTTAGGTGTTGTTGGTAACCCATTTGAAAACTTCAACTTCTCAATCGATTACTGGGATATTGAACTTGAAGACGCGATTGGTAATATTGACCCAGAAATTCTAGTTACACAATGTGGTAAAAGCGGCGCGGCTGTATTTTGTGATAACGTAGACCGTACACCTGGTAGTGGTAGCCTTTGGATAGGTTCTGGCCAAGTTGTTGCTACAAATACTAACTTAGGTAATATCCATTACGAAGGTATCGATTTAAGCGCAAACTACGATATGGAAATTGCTGAAGGTACATTAAAAACTAGTATCATTGGTACCTACATGTTAACTAAGGAATTTGATAATATTCCTGGTGTAAGTGAAGTATATGACTGTGTTGACTCATTAGATAACGGTTGTTTCCCTCAACCAGAATGGCGTCATGTTGTATCAGCTAGCTACGATACTGGCAGCTGGTGGAGAGCTACTGCTAAATGGCGTTTCTTCAGCGGTGTAAACGATTACACTGGTGCTGATACATTAGTACAAGACGACGGTATTAGCTCACAAAGCTATATTGACCTTAAAGGTACATTTACTATTAATGATTACACGTCTTTATTAGTAGGTGTTAACAACGTTATGGATAAAGAAGCACCTCTAGTTGGTGGTTCATTATCAACAAACGCAAATGCTATTGCTGGTTACTACGATTCGTTAGGTCGTTACTTCCATGCGAGCCTTTCATTAAAATTCTAATTTGAATTAATTAATGTATTATTAAGCGAGCTTAGGCTCGCTTTTTTTATGGGGAAAAAATGAAATCGGCAAAAGAAAGTTTACTGTTGGCAATACAGCAATTGAATAGTGGAAATATTGTGGCAGGNGGTTAATGAGCAAGCTCTAGCCGTATTGTTTAAAGTCGCTATGAATGAAGGCGATTTACTAAAAAGTAAGGAAGTTTGTAAAAGGCTCATTTCATTAGCCCCCAAAAAATTCGATTATGTAAATACTCTTTGTCAGTTATATGCCGCCAGTAATGAATTCTCTTTAGCAATAGACTTGCTTAAAAAATACACTGAAATAGTACCAGATAGCGCAATGTCGTATTTTCAATTAGGTGAGATGGCAAAAAAAAATGGCGAAGGCAGTCTTGCAAATACATCTTTCTTAGCAGCTATCGAGCTTGGTTACCACGACATATATACCGCTTATGTGGAGTTAGCATCCGTCTACTCTGAGCTTTTAATTGATTATGAGACTGCGACTAATTATTTACAGCAGGCAATTACGATTGAACCAAATAAAATTAATGCCTATTTTAATCTTGCTAATATATATGAGCAGCTTGGTGATAAGCAAAACTGTTTAAAGAGCTTTAATCAGGTATTAAAGATAAATCCTTTAGATGGTCTGGCGCATGCGAGAATTGCTGATATACAAACATTTGATAAGAGTGAAGCGTTAAAGTACGAACTAAAAAGCCTATCTATTTTAGAAGCTACAGAAGATGATGTGTTAAAAGCTGATATGTATTATGCGCTTGGGAAAGCTTTTGACGATAGCAAAGATTATGAAAAATCATGGTCTTATTATACTAAAGCTAATAGTTTTAACCGAAAATATATCCCGCAATACAACAGAGTTGATATTGAACATCAAGTAAATAACACATTAGCAAGAGAGCTTAGTAACGTAAAAAGTAAGACTGGCGATATTGTTCCAATTATTATCTGTGGCATGTTTAGGTCGGGCTCAACCTTAATAGAACAAATAGTTTGCGCTTCTGAAGTGATTAGCAATGGAGGAGAAATTGACTTCTTACATAAGCAGTTATTTAATTTAATTGATAAGCCTGAGAAATTATCAAGCAGGGTTAACTCACCATTATTTCAGCAAGGTTATGAGAAAGAATTAAAGTTAAGAGCAGGAAATAGTAGTCTGGTTACTGATAAACGGCCCGAGAATTACTTATACGTTGATGTAATTAAAGCTATGTACCCTGAAGCTAAGATTATCTGGACACAGCGGGATATTAGAGATAACAGTTTATCAGCTTACTTTCAACATTTAGGCCCAAGTTTGAATTATGCGACAGCACTGAATGATACAGTGCACTACCATAAAGCGCAGCAGCGTGTTAAAGCACATTGGCTAAAAAAGTATCCTAATGATATTTTTACAGTCAATTATGATGAACTTGTTTCACAGCCCGAGGGGGTATTATTGCCTCTGTTCGAATTTTTAGGTGTAAAATATCAAGGTGAAAGTGGTTTATTTCATCAACAAAAAAATATTGTAAGTACTGCTAGTGTTTGGCAGGTGAGAAAGCCTCTTTATACATCTTCATCGGGAAGATATAAAAATTTCAGTAGATATATTAAAGAAAGCTTATCTATTTCTGATTTTGAAGAGTTTAATAATGTATTAGATTAATCACTGAGAGTATTCAGCACTCAATAGACCGCTGAATACAATTTAATTATTTAGTGGGTAAGTCTTTTATTTTAACACTACTACTATTGATTTTTTTCTTGAGACGAAGCTTATTAATTTTGTCTAATACTGCAGGTGAAAAGCGAGATTGAGAGCTAACTTTAGAGGATAACATATCGCTTAGGAAGCTAAGGTTCATAGCGCCTGCACCAGGCACGTTACTATTGGCTGCTACAGCATTTAGTAAGGCCGCTTTGTTGGTGGCATTACCCTCACCAAATGAGCGCTCAGTGCCGTATATGTCGGTTACATTCCAGTCCTCAATAGCTAGAATTAATTCTTCCGAATCTTCTACTTGCGAGTCAATAGAAGAATCGGAATAGTTTAAAATATGCTTCAATAGATCGTTTTCAAAGTCAGGAAATAAAATTTTTGCTTGATCATAAAAAATAGAAACATTTAGACGATTTCTTTTAACTTGAACGCCACGGTTGGAGTTTACAAACTCTTCAGCATTACCTGAAAGTTGTTTATATACCTTATCAGCTGTGTAAGCTTCGTTACGTAAATTCGGACTTCCGATTATCCCTTGATAGAAGCCATACATTACTATTTTCTTATTCCCAAATTTCTTAAAAACGATATCATGTTGAATATTATTAAGTGACAAGGTATGGCCTGAAACATTTATAAATTTATCGTTTAGTATTGAGTTTTCACCTTCGAGTAATTTTTTTGCATTTCGAACTGGGTAATGTTCAATTAACTTTTCAATAATGGCTGTATTATATAAGTTTAGCCAATAAGCTAATTGCTCATCTAAGGTTAATGCGTTTAAAGGGACTTCTTCAGGTACTTTTTCTAGGCTTTGGCGAATTACTTTAAAACCTAGCTTAATATCCGATTTTACAACTTCTTCGAAATAAAAGCGATTAGCCTCTAAAGCCGTATCTCTGTCTCTATTAGATCGTAACCTTGTGCCATTACCTACTATTGGTTTTAGAATAGTCCTATCAGATAAACCCATGTCAATAACGGTTAACTCTAGGAGTTGGTCTAGGTCTTCATAAGATATGCTTATATCCCTATTTAAGCCAAAATCTGAAAACTCTTCGGGTAAAGAGAATTCTTCAGCTTTCACTGGAATAAAAACAATAGCGATTATAAGTAGCAAGCATTTTATCATGATCAATCCTTTGTTTTTGTTTATTTTTATAGCACTAGTTTGAATTTTAATCAACTAGATTAACCAATTGGCATAATATCGCTAGGTATTGTTAAGCGAGGTCTATCGCTTTTAAGCTCATTTGTGCCATGCCAAATATAGCTAGGAAAAATGATAATTTGTCCACTTTCAGGGCATATCTCGCGATCTATTGATTCTCTTTTTCCTAGATCAAGACATGTTTCTCCTAACTTTAACCAGCCATTTTTAAGTGGATCATTTTTACTCATTTCATCAGGTATAGAAATATAGCTGGGTGCTGACAACCAACCGTGAGGATGAATATGATTGGCATGATATCCTCCATTTTCTAGTTTTACTGACCAGCTGCCTTTGGCAGTAAAGTTTAGACTATTTCTTGCCGTTAATGGGTGCATACTATCTGCTGGTAAATTATTTAAGTAAGTAGATATACATGACTCCATTGACTGCTTAAATAATGAGAGTAACGTATTTGAGCGATAGAGTAAGTGTCCTTCAGTTTGACTTCCTCTTCTAACACTTTGATCAAGCGGGTCTTGTTCTTTAGTGTGTAAAGTAAGTAAGAGTTCCTTGAGATCCTTCCCAAAAGAGTCAAACGACTTGTAGCCTTTAGGCGTAGGTAGAGCCATTGTTTTAACAAACATATCGTAATTAGTTAACCAATGATATTTATCGTCTTTAGCTAAGCGCCAAGCTGTGGATAAATAAGCCCAGATTTCTTGATTAAAAGGGTTGTGTTTAGCTGCAGTATTTAAGTGCAGTATTGCTTTTTTATATTCAAAATTTTCAATACAGTAGTTTGCCAAATCTACACTATATCTTGCTGACTGGGGAGCCTGTGATACAAGCTCATCTAATATAGTGAATGCTTTATCACTTTGCCCATGCTTACCTAAAATGATGCCATGAGCATGTTTTATGTCTAAGTTATCAGGGAAGAGCCTAATTGCTTGTGAAGATACATCAAGGGCTTGATTAAAATTTTTAAAATGTAAAAGCTGAGCTAGTTGTGATTGAACTAGTTGTGGGTTTTTAGCATGATTTAAGAATGTACTAGTGTAGGAGCTCATAAGGGCTGATTTGTTTGCACGATCCCAGTATAATTTATTTAAACATTCATGCGCAGGTATATAGTTAGGAGCCTGTTCAAGACATCGTTTTAAATACTGCTCACAGAGCTCAAATTTTAGTAAATCATAGTAAGTACAGCCAATCAAAAAGTTAACCTCGGGGCTATACTTGTTCTGCTTATCGCTTAGCATTAAAAATATATCTAAAGCATTGTCGAATTTACCCATATTGCGAAAATTACAAGCACGTTTATATTTAAATAAAAATTGATTTTTTAAATCGGCAGGTAAAGACAGGTAATAGCTTTCAACTAATTCTAAGTCACCCAAACGTTCTAGTAATTCAAGCTTTAACCAGTGATACCTCTCTTTTAAGGTTTCATCAGATACGGTTTTAGAAAGTTCCTTTTTTGCTTGTAACAGCTGGTTGGTTTTGATCAAGCTTTCTATAAAATTCAGAGATACCTTTTCGCTTTGTGCCAAATACCTTGTGTTTTTTAAAAAGTTTAAACATAACGAATGTTTAGTAGTTCTGCATAGCAAGTTTGTATAGTTTTCAATTAGAGGGAGGGATGAAGGAAACTTATTTACTGCGTAAGAATATGTTTGTTCGGCATTTTCATTTTGGTTAAGTGCGCTATATGTAGCGGCAAGTAAAATATACCAATCAACAGTTTTAATATCACATTTGTTCAAAAAAAGAATAGCTTGGTTATATTGGCGTGAATTATAAGCAGTGAGCGCAGAGTTAAGAAAGTTAGACATAAAACACCCTATTTTTCGTACCATGTTAACAGGGTGTTTTTTAAAGTTAAATAATAAAATTTATTAAAGGTCTTTTATTTTTACAGAGCCACTATTATCAGTTTCTTTTAGCTTGAGAGCTCTAATTTTTTCGAGCATTTCTGGAGAAAAACGGCCAAAGTCCATCGTTTTCTCCGAAATAGAATTAGATAAAAAGCTTATGTTAACAGCACCTAATCCTGAACCTGCGCCATCAGCTCCTATTGGTTTTGATGAGTTATTTGCAACAGCATTGAGCATGGCGGCAGGATTTGTTGACGCTGCGCCACCAAACTTTCGCTCTGTGCCATAAATATCAGTGATTCTCCAATCTTCAATACCTATTTTAAAGCTTTTAGCATATTTTATATCAGAGCTCATTGGCGGGTTAGCATAGTCTTTTAGGTGTTCTCGTAAATCTTTCTCGAAGTTTTCGAATAATGGTTTAACTTGCTCATAGTACTTAGAGGCATAAAGGCGATTTTTTCGCTTGATACTAGTTCCTCTGTTTGAATTGACGAATTCCTCAGCGTTTTCAACTAACTGATGATAAACCTTGTTTCCTTTATATGCTTCGGCACGAATGTTAGGACTTCCTATATTTCCTTGATAAAACCCATACATAACTATTGGTTTTTTTATACCAAACTTTTTAAAAACAATATTTTGTTGTATATCGTTTAAAGAAAGTTTGTGGCCAGCAACATTTAAAAACTCATCCTCTAAAATTGAATTGCTGCCAAAGAGTAAATCTTCTGTATCGCGAATAGGATAGTGTGTGATTAGTTTTTCTAACATAGCCGTATTGTAAAGGTTTAACCAATAAGCAAGTTGCTCATCAAGGCTGAGTTCGTTAAGTGAGATTTCATTTGGAAGACTTTCTAGGCTAACTCTAATCTTATAAAAACCATCTTTAATCTCTGATTTTGTTACTTCTTCAAAAAAGAAACGATTTGCCTCTAATGCTGTGTCGTTATTTTTATGCGATTTCATTCTTGTGCCGATAGAGGCCTGAGAATTTAGTTTGGAACGATCTGATGCTCCAGTATCAATTACAGTAAAACTTAGAAGAGTGTCTAGGTCATCGTAAGAGACAGTAATGTCTCTGTTTAAACTAAAATCTGAAAATTCTTCCGGAAGTTCTTTTAAGTCAGCGAAAGCTGAACAAGAGACAAGAAGTATAAAAATAAATGCGGAGTAGGTTTTCATAGCAATTCCTTTGTTTGTTAGGAACACCATAATCTACAAATGTTAATTCACTTTCAAGGTTTGTTTACATTTAATTTCATTTTATTAGCATGAACCCAAAAGGTGGAATATTGCACTTTGGTTAATGGTGAATATATGGCAATGTGTTGATTTTTTGTTTCTTTAAGTTGTTGTAAATTAATGTGTTTATTTCGTTGTCAGAGTGTTGACCTTTTGGTTAGGTTGGGACTACTATTCAAACCGAAATAGGTACTGTGATGAATTGCAGACCGTTTTGAAAACAAAATAATTAAAAAAATATTCTAGGGATAATCCAATGTTAAATAATAAAATCTCAAAGGCAGTTCGCTTAGCTATCGCTTTTAGTGCGGTATCAACCGCTACTTTTTCTGCAAGCTCTATTGCAGCAGAAAAAGAAAAAGTTGAGCGTATAGAAGTAACTGGGTCTCGCATTAAACAAGTTGATATGGAAACATCATCACCAGTAACTGTTATTACCGCTGCAGATCTACAATTATCAGGTGAAGCATCAGTTGCTGATGTTTTAAATAATACTTCTGTAAATAGCTTTGGTTCATGGCGTGGTATGTCTGGCTACGGTAACGGCGCAGCAGCAACAAGTAATATTAACATGCGTGGCCTTGGGGCTGAGTACACATTAGTGCTACTTGACGGTCGCCGTATGCCTGGTACAAGTTCGTCTTCAGGCGCCGCCGCAGATACTTCTCGTATTCCAATGGCAATAGTAGAAAGAATTGAGATTCTTCGTGAAGGTGCTTCTGCTGTATATGGCTCAGATGCTGTTGCAGGTGTTATTAACATTATTACAAAAAAAGACTTTAACGGTTTAAGTTTTTCATATGATACTGAACTACCTAGTGCTGAAGGTGGTGATACAAATCGTTTTAACGTAAGTACAGGTTACTCTGGTGAGAAGGGTAATATTACACTAACTTATGAATATTATGATGCTGAATCAGTATACGATAGAGATATTTGGAAATTAAATGATGAGACTTATGCTGATTATTCGTCATTTAGCTCAGTTCCAAATGGTAATGGTGCTAGTGGTTGGGTTACAAGCCCTACTATGTGTGCAGAATCAAATAACACGGTTGATGGAGGCACTCGCTGTTTATATAACTATGGTGCAGTAACTAAATTATTTGGTGATACTACTCAGAACTCAATGCTTTCAAATTTCAATTATGAATTCACTGATAACTTAAAATTCCGCGGACGCGCAAGTGCATCACTTTCTGAAACTGATTCTCGCTATGCAGGTACACCTGTATCTACAAATCAACCAACTATGTTGGCTGATAATCCTTTAAACCCTGTAGGCGAAGATTTAACTCTATACATGCGCTCAGCTAACATTGGTGAGCGAGATACTCGTACTGAAATTAATAGTATTGATTTCTTAGGTGGTTTAGTCGGTTTTGTAGATGTTGCAAATGGTATTGACTGGGAATTTAATGTACAACACAGCCGTTCTACAACTAACTCATTCAATACAAATCTTATAAATGATGATGTTGTTCAGAAATTAATTGATAGCGGCGAATATGATATCTTTAATACATCAGGAATGAGCTTTGCTAACTGGGATAGCAGCATGAAAGACTTGTATGGCCAAGCCGCTCACACAGGTGTGTATCAAGCTCGTTTTACAAGTACTCAATTTGATACAGTAGCATCTACATTATTGTTTGATAATGGTGATGTTTCGATTGCTGGCGTAGTCGGTGCTGAATTTGAGCAAGTAGAATTTGAACAAATGAGTGACCCTCAATCGGCTTCAGGTCGAGTGTCAGGTGGTTCAGGTGGTGATGATGTTAATGCAGAGCGTGACAGAACTTCTGTATATTCAGAGCTACAAGTAAACCTACCATACAATGTTGATATTAAAGCAGCTGTTCGATATGACAAATACGAGCAAGAAGGTGACGTTGGTTCACAATTTGTATCAGGAACATTCGATAATGTTGCCCCTCAAATTGGTGTTGCATGGCGTCCTTCTGATGCGCTATTAGTTCGAGCTAGCTGGGGTGAATCGTTCCGTGCACCTAACATGGGCGAAATGTTCTCTAGTCAGGCGCTAAGCTTCGAAAAAGCTTACGATACAATTTGGTGTGATACGCAAGGCAATGCAGGTTCTGATGCTATTTACTGTAACCCAAATGCTTCACAGCAACATAAAACTTGGTTTGGTGGTAATCCAGATCTTGAGCCAGAAGAAGGTGAATCATTTACAACAGGTTTTGTTTGGAATGTAACAGATGACTTATCTGTAGAGCTTTCTTACTATAATATCAAGCTAGAAAATAGAATCGCAGCAGTAAGTGTTGAGCGCCTATTAAAAGACGAGCAAGACAATGGCTCTAACCCTGCAGTAGTTCGCGATCCAAATACAGGTCGTATTGATGTAATGTACAGCTTTGACCAAAATATGGCGAGTTTAGAAACATCAGGTTTTGATTTTAAAACAGCTTACATGTTTGAGTCTAGCATTGGTAACTTTGCTCTTAAAGGTGAGTTAAGTTATGTAAGTGACTTTGAAGAAGTAACAGAAGAGGGTGCTGACGCATTCGATTACGCTGGTCTGCAAGAGTACCCAGAGCTTCGTGGTAATGTTACCTTTGATTGGACAAATGATGCATTTGGTGCAGCATGGACTACATACTACATAGGCGACCAAGACTCAGGCAATGAGGAGTATGGTGTAACATACTTAGCTGATATTCCAAGCTATATTAAACACAATATCCAAGTATCATATAACCATGAATGGAATGGTAAGTTTGTACTAGGTGTGAACAATGTGTTTGATAAAGAAGCGCCTCAGCTAAACGATGGCACTAGAGGTTATCGCGATGCTTCAACATCATTATATGATGTTTTAGGCCGAGCTGTATTTTTAAAAGTTGAACAAAACTTCTAAAAATCGTTTATAGATTATGTTTCGTCTTTAATACGCTGACGACTATAATAAAAGGTCAGTTGCTTATGCTTCTGACCTTTTTGCATTTGGTTTGCTATTTAAAATTTAAATTATAGTTTGTATGTGCTTACTGGCCCACTTCATTTTTAAGCTTGTTACTTTGTGATTTCCGATTATATTCACCTGACACTAAGAATAAATAATGTGATTTTTTAATTGAGTCGAAGTAATGATATTTGCAAATTACATATAAGTTCTTAGCTGCTTTATTGTACTAAAAGCTGACATTTATTATTCAACGGATTAGTAGTGTTTTTATCGACTATATATCTTATAAAATGAAGTTCCCTTATACATCGGCAATTTATATTAAATTACTCCTAATTTAATAACGTAAGACTAATAGCGTATATTTAATAGAGGGGTTATTTAGTTTATATCTTGTAATAGTCATTCCTGAAAAATACCCTTATACTAAAAAAGAATAATTAAATAATTCCAATCACACAATTTAGCGAGATATAAATGAAAGAAGTCCGATCTTTTATTAAAACAGCATCATTAACGGATCTTGAAAAAGCTCAACAGCTTATCAATGATGCAATTTCAAAATATACCCAGCAGCAAAAAGCGAAACAGGAAGTTTTGGATCTTTTAAAAGAAAAAGGACTTACGCTAGAAGATTTGCAAGATGGAGCATCTGACAAGCGTACTAAAGTTAAGCCTAAGTACCGTATGGAACTTAATGGTGAGACTATTGAATGGACAGGCCGTGGCCGTCGTCCTAAAGCGTTTGAAGGTGTTGAGCTTGAGAAATTTTTAGCCTAAAGCTAAATATAAGAGAAGCTTCGGCTTCTCTTTTTTGTTTACCCTCAATAAAATATAATTAAAGTTTAAAACTCCCAGCTATTATTTGCTAAAATCTCCTTACTCAAACCTATTTGTTTTCCCATGAGCTATAAACTAAGACCTTACCAGCAAGAAGCCGTAGAACGCACCGTTTTACACTTTAGAAAGAGTAATGATCCTGCCGTTATTGTGCTACCAACTGGTGCAGGTAAAAGCCTTGTTATTGCTGAACTTGCCCGTATTGCTAAGCAAAAAATATTAGTACTTGCTCATGTAAAAGAGTTGGTAGAGCAAAATTCGCAAAAATATAAAAGTTTTGGTTTAGAGGCGAGTATATTTTCAGCAGGTTTAAAAGAAAAGTCATTAAACCATCAAGTAACGTTTGCTAGTGTGCAATCACTTTCTCGTAATTTAAATAAATTAAATGAGCATTATTCGTTACTTATTATTGATGAATGCCACAGGGTAAATGGGGATAAAAAAAGTCAGTACGGTAAAGTAATAAACAGTTTAAAAGAATATAACCCTCAGTTAAAAGTATTGGGTTTAACAGCAACACCTTATCGGCTAGGAACGGGGTGGATATACCATCATCATTATCATGGCTTTGTTAAAGGTACTCAAGAAAGTCCGTTTAAAAGTTGTATTTTTGAATTGCCGCTCAGGTATATGATCAAACATAATTATTTAACGCCGCCAAACGAAGTTGATGCAGCGATAAGTCATTATGATTTTTCGTCTTTAGATAGTAATGCATTTGGGCAATACACGACTAATGATATGAATGCGCTTTTAAAAAACAGTGAGCGCGCTACGAAAGCTATATTACAGCAAGTTATTCAATACAGTGAAGAGCGTGAAGGTGTTATGGTTTTTGCAGCCACGGTAATGCATGCTCAGGAAATATTAAGCTACTTGCCAGCTCATCAAAGCGCACTTATAACAGGTGATACGCCAAACAATGAGCGCGATAAAATCATTACGCAATTTAAAGCTAAGCAATTAAAGTATCTAGTTAATATATCGGTACTAACGACCGGCTTTGATGCGCCACACGTCGATTTTATAGCTATTTTAAGACCTACAGAATCAGTTAGTTTATATCAACAAATTGTGGGGCGAGGTCTCAGGTTATCTGAATCAAAAACAGATTGCTTAGTAATCGATTATGCCGGCAATGGTTTTAATTTATTTCACCCAGAAGTAGGCGATAAAAAAAGCGATAGTGATAATGAACCTGTGCAGGTACTTTGTCCTGGCTGTGGTTTTGCAAATATATTTTGGGGTAAAACTGATTCTGCAGGAAAAGTAATAGAGCACTTTGGCAGGCGATGTAAAGGGCTGTTAGAAGATGATGATGGGCATAAAGAGCAGTGCGATTATCGTTTTAGGTTTAAAGAGTGTGAGCAGTGCGGTGCCCAAAATGATATTGCTGCACGTAAATGCCACGATTGCGGCGCGGTAATGGCCGATCCTGATGATAAGTTACGTAATGCCTTAAACCTAAAAGACGCGCTTGTACTTCGTTGTAGTGGTTTATCAGTAACTCAAATTAAAGATGAGCTCTTTAAAATAACGTATTTTGATGAAGATGGCACAAGTTGCGATGAGGTATATAACCTGGCAAATAAAGGCGGGCAATTTATATTTAATAAGCAATTTGGTCAACGCGTGGGGCTTGGGCAAACACCGATAGACTTTAAAACTGCAG
Source organism: Pseudoalteromonas sp. TAE56 (assembly GCF_000497955.1). Classification (NCBI taxonomy): domain Bacteria; kingdom Pseudomonadati; phylum Pseudomonadota; class Gammaproteobacteria; order Alteromonadales; family Pseudoalteromonadaceae; genus Pseudoalteromonas; species Pseudoalteromonas sp. TAE56. The sequence continues at coordinate 21,598 of NZ_AUTN01000128.1, read as the reverse complement.
AGCAAGTAGTAAAAGCACAATTTGAATTAGTACCACCGGATTTTGTGATTGCACGAAAAAGTAAAAAGTATGGTTGGAAAGTGGCAGACAAGTTATTTGACTATAAAGGGAATTTTAGAAAAGCAAATCAGTTAAGCCGATAAGCTTAACTGATCGAGTACATTAGATTAAAAGGCAATCAAGCCTCGTCATCATCCATCAATCCCCAACCGTCACCGTATCCATTAAAGCTGTTAGCAATGCTTTCAATGTATTGCTCGGCTTGTCCAAGAAGGGTGTGCTCTGGCACCATTTGTACTTGAGTGATTACTTCCCAAACGCCAGTGTCTTTACATTTTCCAAGCTCAGTGTTTTGAACTAATGCATCAGAGACTATTTCTTTAGCAAATTTTTCAGCATCGGCTTCTTGTTCAAATAAGATAAAAAAATCGACTTGGTGCATTTTATTTAAATCAATGCCAGCAGCAGCTATTTCGGCTAAAAGTTGGCCGTTATCATCATCAGGGAATTGCATTAAAAACTCATTTAAAATTAATTTTGTATTCGTAGGCACTATTGTAACTAAAATATTGTCCTAACGCGTACTAATTTTCATTATATCAACCTTTATACAATACATAATTTATCACCTTAGATTGTCATTAAGTTAATGTGTTGCTCATTATGGCTATGCTAATATGCCTTTAATTCGTTAACTGTGTATTTAAGATATTAAAAGTAAGGATATTTACTTGTTTATTAAGTTTTTACGTTGCATGTGTGTTGTGATCGCTTTAATTGCGACAAATAGCTATGCGGCAGAAAAAGTCATAGAAGATTACGAAATTAAAGGGTTAAATGGTGATTTAGAAAGTAACGTAGCCCTTTACCTCAAGCAATTAATTGGTGAGAAGCCAACCCGTACACTTCGCCGCTATGCTCAAAAGCAAGTACAAAATAGTATCAAAGCACTTGGTTACTACAGCCCAACCGTTGAAGTTGAGTTTGATAAAGACGACAGTGAATTAATCGTTAAAGTTGAGCGAGGGCCTGCAACTCGTATAGAAGCAATTAACATTACTTTAAATGGGGATGGCCAAAGCGATACCCAATTACAGGCATTAATTAACAACATCAGCTTAAAACAAGGCGATGTTCTAAATCATGGTAAATACGACTCAACCCATAAAAAAATAGAATCAATGCTATTAGAACTTGGTTATTTTGATGCTAAGTGGCCAGCACGTAAATTAGAAGTGTCGGTTAAAAAAAATAGTGCTGTTATTACTTTTGTTATTGATACCGGAGTCAGGTATCAGTTTGGCAATATACAAATTGCCACTAATACACCCGCTGAAAAATACATACGCTCTATAGCGCCTTTCTCGCAGGGCCAACCTTATAAATCAACACATATTGCTGATTATAATTTAGATCTATCAAGCACCCCTTATTTCGCAAGTGTGCGTGTTTATGCTGACATTGCAGCACGTCAAAATAGCCAAGTTCCTATTAAAGTAGATGTACTCCCTAAGCCCGCTAATAGCTATGAAGTTGGTGGCGGCTATAGCACTGACTTAGGACCCAAAGTGCGTTTTAAATGGAGTAAACCGTGGATCACAGAAGACGGCCATTACCTCGAAACTAATCTAAATGTGGCACAAAAACAGCAAGATATTTCCATGGCCTATACAATTCCAGTTGATGATCCTAATGATGATTTATGGCGTTTCTCTGTTGGCTACAAGTTAGAAGATGAACTAACAAACGACACTTACAGTGAAATACTCACGGGGCAAGTTCAGCGACAATGGTTGACCGAAAATAAGTGGGTGCGTACTGCATTTTTACGCCGCGACCAAGAAACTTATCGCATTGGTGATGAGCCTGAAGAAAGCACCGAAATGTTAATGCCCGGCATTAGCTACGCGCGCAAAAAATCAAAAGGCGGCACGACTCCTTATTGGGGAGAGCAGTGGCTTATATCTGCTGAGTTTGGTTTAGATGATGTACTTTCGAGTACTAATTTGATTAGGGTGCAAATGCAACATGCATGGTTACGTACTTATTTAGATAAGCATTTAGTGTTTTTAAAAGCAAATGTAGGTGCAATGCTAGTTGATGATATTGAAAACGTACCTTACTCACTGCGTTTTTACGCAGGTGGCGATCAAAGTGTTCGTGGTTTTGCGTACCAATCAATATCGCCAGAAAATGATGATGGTGACCTCATCGGTGGTAAATACTTACTAACCAGTACAATAGAGTACAACTATCAGTTTGCTCAAAACTGGCGCGCGGCTTTATTTGTTGACGGTGGTACTGCGACGAATGATTTTTCTGATGACTTTGAAGTAGGCGCTGGTTTTGGTTTTCGTTATTTAACACCCGTTGGCCCTGTGCGTATAGATCACGCTTGGGGATTAACAAAAGAAAGTAAAAGCACACGTTTAAGTATTACCATAGGGCCAGAAATTTAATGTCAGTATTAAAAAAGATAACAGCCGCCGTAAGTGCTATTTTTGTCACGTTAGTTGTTGCACTATTTTGTTTGTTATTTACCGCACCCGGTAATCAATTTATTGCCTATAGTGCAAACAAAGCCGTAGATGGCCTACATATTGAAATTAAAGATGGCCGTTTTATTTATAATGATGCCTTTAATGTGCGCTTTACTAGCAATGGCTTGGATTTTAATGCTCAACAATTGAAAATTGATTTGTTTTGGTGGCAATGCGATGGGATTTGTATAGATAACTTAAGTGCTAAATCTATAGATTTAACGTTACCAAAAACTGCAGAATCACAAGAAGAAGCCCCGACAGAGCCGCTTGAAAAAATCAGCTTACCTTTTAATATTGCTGTAAAAAATATTGCGATAAACAAATTTACTCTAGAGCATCCAAGCGCAAACGTAAGTGTGGATAACTTTAAACTCTCAGCAAAAGCAGAGGGCTCTAAGCTCACGGTTAAAAGCCTGAATATCCCTACCATACTGGTTGCTTTAAAAGAGCAAGAACAAGACGCGAAAACACAAACTGCGCAAAATGCTCAAGCGCCTTTAACGCATCTACCTGCTTTGCCTAATATAGAATTTACTTCGCCACTTGATTTAGTCGTTGAGGACTTTGAAATAGCTGAAGTTACGATAGAACAAGGCGAAGCCCAGCATATTATTGAAAATATAGCGCTGCGGTTAAATGTAGAAGATGCGGCTGTTAATTTAGAGTCATTCTCAGCAAAGTATGAACAGTGGCAGCTCAATACATATCTTAACGCTGAGCTTGCAGGAAACTTACCTTTAAAAGGGAGTGTTGTTTTACAAAGTGATGAACACCAAGCTAACTTGGAGCTAGGTGGCGACTTATCAAACCTAAACTTAAATTTAGAAACACAGGGGCAATATCCACTTAATTTAACGGCAACAGCAAATTTAAAGCAAAAAAACTACCCGTTTGAGTTAAATGGCAAAATTAAGCAGTGGCTTATTGATGCACAAAGTAATGAGCTTAAAGTACGAAATGTTAACCTTAACGCACAAGGTAATGCTGACGACTATCAGCTTAGCCTGCAGGCGAATAGCCAACTAGGCGCTTACCCAGCTGTTGACTTAAAGACCCAATTAAAAGGCAGTCTCACCAAAGCAACATTACAAGCGCTAAGCATAAAAGCGAACGAAAGCAGTGCAACTATAAAAGCCAATGTTGATTGGCAAAAAGGAATACAGGCTAGCTTTAACGGCACGCTTGCTAACTTAAAAGCGCAGTACTTAACTGACGCTGTCACTAGTGATATTTCGGGGCAGTTTAAAGGCTCGTATAATGCCGCAGCTGATGCGTGGCAGCTACAAATGGATAATACAAAGTTAAGCGGATTACTTAACGATGTACCACTAGAATTTGCTTCAAACTTTAAGCTCGACAATACGTTAAAAGCGAACATTGATAGCTTTTATTTAAGTAGCGGCACCAATAAGCTAGTACTAAGCGGACAAGTTGATGATACTTGGCAGGTTGATGGCAAAGTAACGCTAAAAAGTGATGAAAAAGCTAATATTCCATTTACTGCTGATGGCAACGCAAATTTAAAAGTGAGAGGTGAGCGATTAACGCCCTCTGTTGATTTAACGTTAATACTAGATCGCTTTATTTTTGATGAAATAAACATTAATAAATTATCAGTAAAAGGGCAGTTAGATACCGCTGCCGATTGGCAAACGGATATATCGGTAAGTGTTGGTTCGGCGCTTGTGGCCGACCAAAAAATTAATAGCGTTAAAATTGATGCCAGCGGCGATAAAACTGATCACCAACTTACGGCATCAGTAGATGCCGAGCAAGGCAGTGTAGAGCTGGAAGTTAATGGCAAAATTAATAATACCACTTGGAATGGCGAGCTTAGCAATATAACACTTAGTGATAAAAAGCTAAGCTTTAGTAACACTAAAAATATTGCCATTATGGTTAATACTCAAACCAGCGACTTTAATGTAAGCGCGCATTGTTGGGCATCTGAGCAAAGTGAATTATGTATAGACACGCTAGCTCAAACAAAAGAACTTGGTCAGTTAAATGCAAAATTAAGTAACTTAGCACTTGAAGAGCTTAAGCACTTTTTGCCTGATAATATTCGGACTCGCGGTAATATTGCTGGCGATGTTGCACTTAATTGGCATGGCGGTGCACTTAAAACATTACGTGCAAATATCGATTCTAGCGATTTAACTGCGGTTTTAATCTCTGATGAAGATCGTTTCAAATTACCTATCGAAACGTTAAGTATCAGTGCATTTTCGGATTCTCAAATTGGCAAGCTTGAAGCTAACTTAGAATCAAGTGTACTTGGTAAAATAAATACACAAATTAATATCGACGATATACAAAATACTCAAGCGCTTAATGGCACCATTAATATAGATAAAATACTCCTTTCAGACTTACAACCATTTCTTGAAACTCTCGAGCAGTTAAAAGGAGATATTAGCGGGAAAGTCGCGTTAGCAGGTACGTTGAAAGATCCTTTATTAAATGGCGAGCTTAACGTTAGCGATATTAGTTTAGAGGGCGAGCAACTACCTATAGCGCTGCAAAAATCAAACATAAACGTATTGTTTGATAAAACAACAGCCACAATAAAAGGCAACTTAAACGACAATCAGGGCGGTAAAATAAACCTAACAGGTGATGTTGATTGGCAAGGTGCGCAGCCTGCTGTAAATGTTGCGGTAGTTGGCGAGCAGTTTTATGTTCGCGCGCAGCAGGGAGTTACTTTTAAAGTATCGCCAGACTTAAAAATAGGTTTGGCTAATAATGCACTCAAGCTTGCTGGTGAGGTAGTAGTACCTTACGGCCGTATAATGATTGAAGAGCTCCCTGAGGGGGCGGTGCAAGTTAGCGATGATGAAATTATTGTTGATCAAAAAACTGAAGCTACCGAAAAAGTCCCGTTTGATTACGACATAGATTTAAAAGTGATTGTTAAAAACGATGTAAAAGTAGAATCGTTTGGCTTGGAATCAAAAGTTGCGGGTGATTTAGCGATAAAAATGAGTCAGGGGGCGCCAATTATAGCCACAGGTGAGCTTAACTTAATTGAAGGTACTTACTTAGCCTTTGGGCAAGACTTAATAATCAGCACCGGGCAAGTCGGTTTTAGCGGCTCAATTGAACAACCATTTTTGAATATAAAAGCTATACGTAACCCAGATACCACTGCAAATGGAGTCATTGCAGGGGTCACGCTCACGGGAAATGTTGAACAACCAACGCTCAAAATATTTTCTGAGCCTGCGATGGATCAAGCTCAAGCACTTGCATATTTACTTAATGGCCAACCTTTGGGTGACGGGGAAAGTTCGTCAAGCGATGCCATGCTCACACAGTTATTACTTTCTCAAGGGGTTAGCCGCAGCGAAGGGGTTGTTTCTAAGGTGGGTGAAACCTTTGGGTTATCAGATGTAAGTTTAAGCTCATCTGGTAGTGGCGATAGCACCAAAGTAGAAATATCAGGTTACGTAGCACCCAGCTTACAAGTTAAATATAGCGTGGGTGTATTTGATTCGCTTAGTGAGGTGGCTGTGCGATATCAGTTACTTTCACAGTTATACATAGAAATAACGAGCGGCCTATACCAAAATGTTGATGTGCTATATAAGTTTGACTGGGAATAACCAAAACTATAATAATTATAAGGATATGAGTGATGAAAAAAATTATATTACCAGCTCTGCTTAGTGTTTTATTAAGCGGTTGTGCCCAACAACTCGGCAATAATGTTGTTAATCAAGAGCTATCTTTATTGAGCGCGAGTGAAGTTATTGCTAGTGCAACAGATAATGACTGGCGAGTAGTGGACGCTCAAAATATTTTAAAGATAACGCTCCCAACGGGCGATGCGTACATTGAGCTCAATGAACAGCTTGCCCCAAAGCACGTTCAAAACATCAAAAAGTTAGCACGAGAAGGGTTTTATAAAAATACCAGCGTTTATCGGTTTGTTGAAGGTTTTGTAGCGCAAGGTGGCGACAGATCGGGTAAAAAATTAATTAAAACAGCGGATAAAACAGTTCCTGCTGAGTTTTATTTAACAACAAACAAGCCACTTTTAATTACTGAGCTAAATGGCGACGGATATGCACCAGTTACTGGCTTTTTAAACGGCTTTGCAGTGGCTCAAAACTCAGCACATACGCAAATATGGCAAGTGCATTGTAGTGGCGTGTTTGCAATGGCGCGCGATAACTATATAAATAGTGCGAGCACGGAGTTTTTTGTAACGATAGGGCAAGGCCCGCGCTACCTTGATAAAAATATTACGGTGTTTGGTCGAGTGCTCGAAGGTATAGAGCATTTTAACCGGTTAGCGCGTACACCAACTGAGGGAAAAGCATTTAATCCAATTACCAATATACAAGTCCTTGGCGATGTCCAAAGCGATAAAAGTATATTTAAAGTGATGAAAACAAACTCAGCTGTGTTTAAAAACTTAATCAGTGCTCGTAAAAACCGTGTTGAACCTTGGTTTGTTAAAGCACATAACTACGTTGATGTGTGTGGTATGCCCATACCTACTAAGCGCGAAGTTATACCAATTCCAATAAATAGCTGATCTATTTTACTTGCTAAAACAACCCATTTCTTTGTTGTAAATTTCACAAAGGGAACAACCATTTACATCAATTTACGCCTAGAACTGAATTGTTTTTTCTGCGTAAAATTTAGATCACATACTTAATGGAATTGGTATTAATTAAAGAATGTAAAAAGGAGCCCAGGCTCCTTTTTTAATACTAGGGTCTGTCGATCTTTGCGGATTAGAATTTGTTCAACCTAGGGGCTGTTTAATCGCGGCGCGAGGTTTGTAACCTAGTGGGCTCGATAACTGCTCCTGCGTTATTCTACTGGCTTACATCCATGTAAGAATAAGTAAAAACCGAGCAACAAAGAGTGAATAGCCCCTAGGCAGAACCCTTTGGGCAACTCCTGTTTGGCATTAATGCTACGTTATCGCCTATTTATGGGGAACAACCACACTACTTAGGCTCTGCCTTGCCTAAATACCAAACAGACTGCTGCAAATTTAACCTTGAAAGGTCAACAGACCCTAATATTCCAGTTTAAAATAACCTACTGACGATTAATTTTAACGGCAAATGGCGTATCGTTATAGTGCGTAGAGCGATACGGGTTTATATCAAGCCCGCCGCGACGAGTATAACGCGCGTAAACCTCTAACTCTTTAATATTAAGTTGTGTTGTTAAATCGCTATAAATACGCTCAACACACTGCTCATGAAATTCGTTATGCGTTCTAAACGAAATTAAATAACGCAGTAACGACTCGCGGCATATTTGCTCGCCTGTGTATCGTATAATCACACTTGCCCAGTCAGGCTGGGAGGTAATTAAACAGTTTGACTTGAGTAAATGACTGTAGAGCGTTTCAGTAACTACGTTATCACTTTTTGCTTTAAGTGAATTAGCATCAATATCGTAATTATTAATTTCAATATCTAAGTCATCAATACATTCACCTGGCAGCGCCGTACACGGTAAGCAATTGTAATCATCAGGATTATATAAAGTCACTTTGACAGGGCTGTTAACTGCGTTTGATAAGTCATCAATTAAGTGCTGTTTTACTACATCAATGCTTTCAAATCGGGTTTGGTTAAAGCTATTCAAATAAAGTTTAAACGACTTTGACTCAATAATATGGCTGCTTTGGCATTCAAAGGTAAATAAGGCCACGGCAACTTGGGGTTTACCTTTAATGTTTAACCATGAAAGCTCGTAACCTGTCCAAATGTCTTGGCCTTTAAATGGCAGCTCAGCTTCGTCAATATTTAAAGCATCACGATTTAATTTGCGCGCAATAGGGAAAAGCAAGCTTGGCGTGTACACATCTACATACTCAGTAGATTGGCCTAATACGCTACCTTTAAGGTCTGGAGAATTGCTGTAATCTGTCATGTTTGCTCTTAAATAGTTACAATGGGAACATTATATCTAATTTAAATGAGTTTCACAGTATGTCTGTTGCATTGCTTATAGAACAACTTCATCAAAAATTTAGCGAAAATACCCTTAAAAACACTGCAAAGTACCCACTTATTACACACGACGATCAATGGCCAAGCCCATGTGAAGTTGGTGAGGTTGACGAGCAAGGTAACATTCAATGGCAGGGCGCGCGTCAGCAACCTGCAGGTTCGCTTAATGATTTAGCCAGTGCACTTGAGCTTGAGTTTCCAAAAGAGCTTAGCGAGCTATATGGGAATATGTACGGTGGAAGCATTTCAGCAAGTATTGATGGGCATCAGGTTGAATTACTACAAGCATGGAACGAAGAAGACTTTAATTTGTTACAGCAAAATATAACGGGTCACGTTTTAATGAAACGCAAGCTCAAGCAGCCAGAAACAGTATTTATTGGTTTAACAGATCAAGATGATTTACTAGTGAGTGTTTTGGTGCACACTGGAGAAGTATGTTTAGAGCACGTAGGCAAAAAAACACACCATGTACTTGCACCTAACATTAATGCTTTTTTAAAGGCATTAGAGGTTTAAAACGTGTTTAATAAATCAGCTTAGTGTCATCACTAAGCTGATTTTAAGCACTCATTAAAGTGGTTATTGAAAATCCCACGATATATTAGACACTAAGCCACATGGCTCACACCTAAAGTCGAATAACCCAAACCACGATTCAGGTAATTTCCAGTCGCCATTACAACTAGGGCATTTTCGTTCAAGTTCAGACGCTTTATCTACGCCGCCTACACGGTATAAATAATAATAGGTTGGCTTTTTAGTTAAAAAACTAATTCGCTTTGTTATGTCTTTTCCGCGTCTATATAAGTCGCTTTTAATACTCGATATTTCTTCAAGTGCCGGGAATTCACAACGGGTTGCGCCGTTAATTTGAATTTGATCGCAGGCTTGCCAATCTTCTTGCCATTTTATAAGTGTTTTGTAATCACCATTAGCAATTGCCGGAATACGAAATAGCGGCACAGGCAAAAAGTCATCACCACAATAAAGCGGGCTACACGTATGTACATAGGTTGTGTATAAAATATAACTAGATGGTTCTTTACAGCAATCAGCGCCGTTGGAATGAATATCTTGTCCAATCACTTTTACTTTTGGCGCAAGTAGCCCCGCACTATGCAACTTTTCGATACTGTGCTTAACAAACGGGCTGTTATTTAGCGGGTGCATTGCATCTTCGGTCGGGCACATTACACGGGTAATAAAAAATCCATCTTTTAAAACGGTTGGAAATTCTTCACCCATTATTTGACCATTAAAACGAAGTGCATTGACTAAGCGATTTATTGCTTGTTCGGCTTGTTCTAAGGTGGTGTCTTGGTAGCAATCAAAAGTTAAATCAACAACGAACATTTATAGTCTCAAATTATTTTTGTTCTAGCAGTGCAAGAAGTTTATCGAGTTTTTGCTCAATTCTATCTAATTGACTTGTTTTAAGCTCAGTATTATCTGACTGCTGTGGGTTTCTCATGAAGTTATTAATTGAATCAGGATTGTTTTTATATTGGCTTACTGCTGCAATAATCATCGGCATAGGAACCGGTTGCGCCAAACGGCTTTTAGTTAGTGCTACAGTAGGGGTTTTGCCTTCATCAAGAAGGGCTTTAATTGCATCAAATACAACTGAATTCATTAGATATATAACTCTTTAATAAAATAAATACGCAGCATATAAATGCTGCGCAGATGCTATGTTAGCAATAAATAAGGGAGGGTACATTAAATAAAGTTACTTACTTTGACGAATGCGTACATCTAACTCGTCAATTACTTCACACCAATCACCATCCTGTGCAAGCGATTCAGCTAAAAAGTGCTGTTGTGCTTCATCCCAAAAAGAAGCTTCTTGGAGTAGCGTTGTGTCTTCTAATTCATGTGAGGCAATAAATGCATCTATTTGTTCATCAGAATTAGGTAATCCAAGTTGTGCAAATAGTGTATTGATGTCGTGTTTAGTCGTATCCATGATATTGCTCCTTATACCAGTTTTATTAAAAACATGACCATTCTAGCGTATTAAATAGCTCACTTACTGCGTTAAAAATTATTCATATAGAACAACTATATGTCATAATTTTCGCCTTGTTATTGTGCTATTTTCCTAGCGCTATAATAGAACACTCATTTAATGCAATTGGTATTAACTAAATGAAAACTTATTCTAAGGATTAACTCTACTCCTAGCTAGTTAAACTCTCGCTGAATTTACGGTTAATAATTTTAGGTATATAGTTAGGTATAAAGTTAAACAGTCTATAGCTAAAATAATAAAGGAAATACAATGAGTGTAACCACACCAGCTGATACGTTCAGCGTACAGTATTTAGCCGCAGAAGATATTAGCACTGCAGCGAGCTTAATTTATCAGGCTTACCATGACGATCCTGTATTACTAAACATGCTTAGCTCCAATGACGAAAATAAATCAGTTTACGAAAAAAAATTACGCTCATTAATTCGCGAAGAGCTCAGTAGTTTTTGGCAAGAAAAGCAGCCATTAATTGGTTTATACCGCAACGATAAATTAAAAGCAGTAGCGTGTGTATTTGAATCTAATAGCCAATTACAAGCGCAGCGTTATTGGCACTGGCGTTTAAAATTAATGCTGAGTGCGGGCTACTTACAAACAAATCAATTAATAGATAAAGAACAAACAATTAGAGATGCCCTTAAAGAGAAAGGCAATTACTACTTTTTAGCTTTTATTGCCGTAGATCCGCATTTTCATGGGCAAGGGTTTGGTCGTTACTTACTACGAGGGCTTGATGATTTAGTTAAATGTAACACTGAGTCAACGGGGATGGCTGTATTTGTAACGCGCAAAGAACACATTGAATTTTTTAAAACCGAAAAATTTGAAGCATTTAAACACCTTACTTTTAACCAAGTAGAGGGCGAGTTACTGTTTAAATCAATAATTGAGCCAACTATTTAAAATTATAATGTAAGCCAATGCGCCCAAACGGACATAAGACCGTGAGATATATCTTACATTGTCGTGAGCATTCTCAGTTAAAGGCTATTAATAAGTAGCCTTTTTTAATTCAAGCTATTGTTATTTAAAGTCTATTTTTATTTTTCATTTTTGTGACGTTTATTTATTTAATGTTAAGTCCTATTTCTCCCCCCTGATTGCTTTAAACTTCTCTTTGTCAAGACGACATAGCTCAATGATTGAGTAACTGCCAAGGATACGGAATAGGCAACATAGCAGACGCTAGCAGGAAGCATAAAGGACAAGCTAAAACGGATACAAGGAAGAATAAGGAAGTGCATGAAGCACTTAGTAGATAGGAGTTACTTTAGGATAATCACGGATGGCGCTACAGGAAGTAGCAGGAGCGTTAGTTTACGCAGGACGGCCAAGATGGCAAGTGGACATTGCAGGATGCAAAAAGTGGCAGGAGCTACTTAAAAGGATTACCAGGGATGATGCTACGGGATGTAGCTAAACGATAGGTTTCGTGGGTTTGCCAAGATGGCTATGGATATTGCTGGATGCAATAAGTGGCAGGAGCTACTTAAAAGGATTACCAAGGATGATGCTACGGTATGTAGCCAAACGATAGATTTCGTGGGTTTGCCAAGGTGGCTATGGATATTGCAGGATGCAATGTGAGGGTAAACAAGGTTGTTTACTCGTTCAGGGGATGATAATACGGATTTAAGATAATGGATATCTAGCAGGATGCAGTCCAATTGGGGCGTAACTTTAGTTACGCCTTAGTTTTTTGTGCTGAATTAAGTTTATTAAATCAAAACAAATTCCTTTAAGGTATAAGCTTTATATTTTATGCGGCGGAACAACCACACTTTTCAAAAACTCATTTTCCATAATTAACACACCTTGATAAGCATTTTCACCATCGCTTGAAAACTCAAATATAAATTCGCTTTTGATGCCTGGCTTGCCGTTCTTTAAAAAACCAAAGCGGCGTTTTGTGCATGCAACACTCATCAACTGCACCTGCAGTTGCTCACTTTGACGTTTAGCATGAACGTTCGCCGCTTCAGCAACCTTTCGGTTAAGCCAAAATAAGTAAATTACACTACCAATAAGTATGAACGTCCATAAACTTGCCATTTAAGAGAATAACCTTCCAATTGCACGCGCGAGGGTTTCGCTACGATTTTCTTTACGTAATAAGCCTAATAAATGCGGGCGAATAGTCGGTATTGCAACTAAGTCAGCAAAAATACTTGGAAACAATTCTTCAATTTTTTGATGATGTGCGCAATTATCCATAAATACATGTAAGCGTTCAGGGTTCTCTAATTGCTTAAAACACCGTCCAGCTATTGTTAATAATACATCAGAGTCTTGTCCCACCGGTGAGCTTAATACATTATCAACTAATTGAGCGCATAGCCCTTGAGCTTGACCTTTTGATGCAGATCTTAGTGCTGCGGTTATAGCCACTGTGTCGTTGTTACTAATTGCGGCCTGCGTGTAATTAACAAGTAACTCACTCATTGATGTTGGTATTTCAACGTGTTCAAGCATGGCACTGAGTGGTTGCAGTACTTCAATGGGTAAATGCGCCCATGCTTTTTGAAGATTACTTAAGTTTGTATCGCTGTCTAAGCGTAGTGCAAAATCGGCAATACCCTGCAGTGCAACACTTTGCCAATTATCAAAACCAATTTTACCGCTAAAGTATAATTGTGCATGCTCGTAATACTGCGACGCAGGCTGTTTTAATAGTACTTTTACTTGGGCATTAAATGCCGCTAATTTATTTGCGTTTGGCGTAAAAACATAAGGGTTATTATCAAGCTTTCCATCGGCTTGCTCACCTGTAATTTCAGTGCCTAGGGCTTGAATAATCATATCAGCAAAATGATCGCGACTAGCACTTACAAGTATACTTTGCTCGTCTAGTGGAAACTTTAAAAACCATACATAAGGTTCTTTACTGGCTTTAGTATCCCAAAATTGAATAGCTAGCCAAGCATGACCAGCAAGAGGATAAGGGTAAGGCACTTGAGCTTGTTCAATAGCTAAAAATTGTTTTTTATCAAGCTTAGTAATATGCCTGCCAATATCAAAAGCACGCCACTGAGTACCCGCACCATCTAAAAGCTGACCTAATGTAGCTATTTGATCACTCATTGTTTTCTCAACTGTTTTTACTGCAAAATTACATCAATTATACGCCATAGCCGCCTATGAGGGAACAGGGTATAATTGCATTACATATATAAAAGAGGGTGGTTATGTACCAGCAAACCCAAACTTATTTAGTGCAGTTAACGGCACTTTTAAAAAAGCATCAGCTTTGGCAAAGTGAGCCAATAGACGCTGATGCACTGCTTTCAAATACTCCTTTTTGTCACGATACAATGGCATTTGAGCAGTGGTTACAATTTGTATTTATTGATAAAATACAAAAATTAATAACGCACAAGCAACCACTGCCACGTAACTTTGCTATTGCGCCTATGGCGCAAATGACACTTGTGAATAAAGCAGGGAGTGATGAAATAATTGAATTACTAACAGCCCTTGATACCTTTTTAGGAGAACCAAATGAGTGAGCGTCCAGCGCCTATTGAATATGGCGAGCTGACTATTTTGTATCAAGATGAAAATTATGTGGCTATAAATAAGCCTTCAGGTTTATTAGTGCATCGCTCGTTTTTAGATAAACACGAAACCCAGTTTGCTATGCAAATGTTGCGTGACCAGCTAGGGCAACATGTATTTCCAGTACATAGGCTCGATAGACCTACGTCGGGCGTATTGCTGTTTGCACTGAGCTCTGAAGCAGCTCGCGATATGAACCAGCTATTTATTGAAGGTACCATTGCTAAGCGCTATTTGGCCTTAGTGCGCGGTTTTGCACCAGAGTCAGTATTTTTAGATAAACCACTTAAAGAAGAACTTGATAAAATAGCCGATAAGTTTGCAGATCAAGATAAAGCACCGCAAGAAGCGCAAACCCAGTTTAATTGTCTGCACCAAGCTGCACTGCCTATTCCTATTGGTAAGTACCCAACAGTGCGTTACTCGTTAGTTGAGTGTTTTCCAAAAACAGGGCGCAAGCATCAAATTCGCAGACACTTAAAGCACTTATCACTGCCTATTATTGGTGATGTAAATCACGGTGATAATCAGCATAATCAATTTTTTAGAGAGCATTTTGAACTAAGACGCTTAATGTTATTTGCAACAGAGCTTAGTTTTTTGCACCCTTATAGTAATGAATCAATAACAATTAAAGCGCCACTAGGTGAAGACATGCTTGAAATATGTAAGCAGCTAGGTTGGCCAAAGCAAGAAAAGGATTATTAATGGCACATATTAGTATTTTTGTAGGCAGCGTTAATGGCGGNGCAGCCACAATTGAGCAAGCGGGTCATACTGCAACGCTAATTACTGAAGCATCACTTGATGATATAAAAAATGCATCGCATATTTTAATTGTTACCTCCACAACAGGCCAAGGTGATGTACCGAGTAATTTGGCAGGATTGTACTTTGCAATGAATAGCACTTTCCCAATGCTTACCGATAAACCGTTTGGTGTAATTGCAATGGGTGACAGATGTTACGGCGATACATTTTGTGGCGCAGGACGTAGCTTTGACGAGTTACTACGCGATTTACAAGCAAAGCCTGTGGGCAACCGCCTAGAAATAGATGCATGTGAAGATTTTGAACCATGGCCGGTAGCCGAGCCTTGGTTAAAAGCATGGCTGGAGAAACTACCTGCTTAATCCTTAACGTTAAAGTATTGAAAAAGGAGCGCATGCGCTCCTTTTTACTTTTAATATAGTTTTATAAATTAACTACTTCTGACATCTACTTTAAGTTTTAGCTTTTGGCCAGGTTGTAAGTATTTTTGACCGGCTAAGTTATTCCACTTAATAATTTCGTTAACGCTGAGATTAAATTTAGACGCAATACGTGCCAGTGAATCACCACGGCGTACTTTGTATGTAATAGTACGGTTGGTACTTGCCGTTGCTTGTGGTTTATTAGCTGATTTATAAACAGTTAGTTTTTGATTTAGGCGCAATACAGAGTTTTTCTTTAGCTTATTCCATTTAGCCAGCTCATCCATAGTTACGTCATATTCGCGGCTAATGTCCCATAATGTGTCGCCACTTTTAACTGTGTGCGAAAGCTTTGTGCGAGTTGCTTTATTAGCAGCTAAACGCATCTGCTTTGGTAAATGTTCGCTATTTATAGCGCCATCAGTAAGGGGGACTAATAACTCTTGGCCTACTTTAATCGTATTTGATTTGAGTTTATTAAGCGATCGGATTGCACTTGAGCTTGTTGTAAACTTTTTGGCAATTACCGATAAGCTGTCGCCTCGAGCCACAATATAACGCTGCCAGCGTAATCTGTTTTTAACATCAGTGTTTGCTAGTTTTTGACTAAATTCCTCTGATTTATCAACAGGCAATAATAAAGAATGAGGGCCATTAGGATCAGTTGCCCAGCGATTAAAACCAGGGTTTAATCTGTATAGCTCAGTAAGCGTCATATCAGCCATATCAGCAGCAAGCGCTAAATCTATTTGCGAGCCAACATCAACCACTTCAACCACTTGTGCATTAATTACTGGTTGCCATGTAACGTTAAAATCATCTGAGCGTTTTAATAAATCGGCAAGTGCTAATAACTTTGGTACGTAGGCTGTTGTTTCACTTGGTAAATCAAGAGACCAAAAATCGGTAGGTAAATGCTTTTTACGATTCTTTTTAATAGCGCGCATCAAGCGCCCTTCACCCGAGTTGTAAGCAGCAATCGCATTTAGCCAATCGCCTTCAAGGGTTTTGTGTAAATACGATAAGTAGTCAAGTGCTGCGCGAGTCGATTGCACGATGTCGCGACGACCGTCGTACCACCAGTTTTGTTTTAAATCGAATCGCTCACCAGTTGCAGGCATAAACTGCCAAATGCCCGACGCACTGCGATTAGAGTATCCAAATGGGTCAAATGCGCTTTCTACAATAGGAAGTAGTGCAATCTCGATTGGCATTTCGCGCTTTTCTACTTCCTCAACAATAAAGTGTAAGTAAGGTTCTGCACGTTTAGAAATACGATCTAAATAGGCTTGGTGGCGAGCGTAATAATTACGTTCAGTAACAACAGGGCGGTTTTGCGGTATTTCGATAGAAAGTTGGTAGCGAATTCGCTCCCATACATCATCAAATACGGGAGCTTCTTGCTCATCAGGGTCAACTTGCTGATATTGTGCGTTTACCATCAATGCATTGTTAATGTCGTTAGGACTTGCGCCTTCGAGTTGTTGGTTTGCTTGCGTGGCGACTTGAGAGTCTGAGTCTAGAGTTGCCACAGTTTGACAACCACTTAGCGCTAACGCCAAGGCTACTAATAGGGGAGATTTATTCATAAATACCAATACATCGGGTAAAAAACTCGGCGAATACTACCTGTTATGAGTTAACATTGCCACTTAATGACTTTTTAAAACGCAGAAATAGAATCATCACTATATCTTAAGTTAATGATTCTAATAAAATAAATATTAAAGTATTAGTTTGTGCATTAAAAATTGTCTTTGAA
This sequence comes from Pseudoalteromonas sp. TAE56, assembly GCF_000497955.1. Classification (NCBI taxonomy): domain Bacteria; kingdom Pseudomonadati; phylum Pseudomonadota; class Gammaproteobacteria; order Alteromonadales; family Pseudoalteromonadaceae; genus Pseudoalteromonas; species Pseudoalteromonas sp. TAE56. Next base: position 4,523 of record NZ_AUTN01000128.1, on the reverse strand, counting down.
CTGTCTCAGACTAGCAAAGTTTCCCCAAGGTTCATTGTTTTTTGTAACCGAGATGAATTTTCCTGGCACTAACTCTGTAATGGTTGGCAAATCGCTACGCATAAATGGATTTATTTTTAGCTCCTGTCCAATAGAAGTTGGTAGGGAAATTTGGTTATTACTGCGTAACTCATTTACTTTTTTACTGTACGCAAGGAGTTCCGGGTTGCGTGGTTCAACCGCTTTGGCAAAGGCAAGATTAGCTTGCGTGTATTCGTGCGTGCAATACACACTACAGCTTGCAGGCAACTCTCTTAGTTTATTAAACGATTCCCACATTTCCTTTGGCGTGCCTTCAAATAGGCGCCCACATCCACCGCTAAACAATGTATCGCCTGTAAAAGCAAGTTCATCATTTGTATAGCAAATATGATCAAGTGTATGCCCAGGCGTCGCTAAAATAGTAAAGTTAATATTAAGTACGCTAATGCTTTGACCATCAGTAAGTGAGTGAGTAATGCCTTTAAATGGACTATTCGCGGGGCCATAAACCGATATATTTGGATAGGCGCCAACTAATGCAGCTACGCCATCAGTGTGGTCGTAGTGATGATGCGTAATTAAAATCCCACCAAGCGTAAGTTCGTGCTCAGCTAGATACGCTAATACGGGCTGTGCTTGGCCAGGATCGACTACCCATGCTTGGTTACTGTTATCGGTAGTTAAACACCAAATGTAATTATCAGAAAAGGCTTTAATTGCTTTGACTTGCACCATGGTAAATTGCTCTATAAAGTGACACTTATCGCATAGTATAACGAGCTCAAAAAATGAAACCAGCCCTTAGTTTTCAAGAAGGACCCAAACCACTGTCGTGGCAGCAGTTTCCTCATGGGGATTATTTGCGTGCAGATATTGAACGTAAGATGGAGCAGTGGCTGCCGCGTATGTTTGGCTATCATATGCTTAAGCTAGGTAATTTAAGTGGCGAATTAAACACAAGTATAAGTACGATTAAACACCAAGTGTGTGTTGCAGAGCCTGGGCCTTACACCGGGGTAGTCGCTGACATAGACGAATTACCATTTTACGAGCACAGTATTGATGCCTGCATACTAAGCCATTGCTTAGAGTATCATTCAGACCCACATCACATTTTACGAGAAGCACATCGCACGCTTATTCCGGGTGGTTATATAGTAGTGACTGGCTTTAATCCATTTAGTTTATGCGGACTTGCACAAATGCTGCCTTTTAGTGGTCAGAAATTACCATGGACGGGGCGCTTTTTTACACCCGCACGGGTTAAAGATTGGCTAAACTTACTTGGTTTTGAAATTGTAAGTGATGAACGTTTTATTTATTCATCACTGGCAAGAGGTAATAGGCTATCAAGGTTTGAGTTTTGGCGTACTTTTGCAAAACAGTATTTAAAACCAATGGGCAGTGTTTATATGCTGGTGGCACGAAAAAGAGTTGCGCCACTTACGCCAATAAAACCTAAGTGGCATGCAAGGCCGCAGTTTGCACCAGTAAAAGGGGCAGGGCTTAGACAAACGTCAAAGCAGCATTACAAAACGTGCGACCAAGAAAATAATACCAATTGCATTAAATAAGTGATCTATTATAGCGCTAAGAAAATAGCACATTAACAAGACGAAAATTGTGACATATAGTTGTTCTATATGAATCATTTTTAACGCAGTTAGTGAGTTATTTAATGCGATAGAATGAACTTGTTTTTAATAAAATTGGTGTAACAACAGCTAATTAAGGCTGGTAGCCTACATCTTCTAGTAAATCTTTGCTGCCAGCTGCATCGCGCGCCAAATCGTCAACTATTTCGTTGTACTTATGGCCGCTATGCCCTTTAACCCATTTCCAGGTTACATTGTGCTCGCTACAGGCTTTATCTAGGCGTTTCCATAAATCGACGTTTTTAACCGGCTTTTTAGCTGATGTTAACCAGCCACGTTTTTTCCAGTTAGTGATCCACGATTCAATACCTTGCTTAACATATTGGCTATCGGTTGTTAGATTTACTTCGCATTCTCGAGTGAGTGATTCTAGGGCTACAATAGCCGCGAGCATTTCCATTCGGTTATTTGTTGTGAGTTTATAACCTTGGCTCATTTCTTTTTCGTGGCCGTTATAAATCATAAAAATACCATAACCGCCGGGGCCTGGATTACCTAAACATGAGCCATCGGTGTAAATCTCTACGGTTTTTTGCACTGTTTTACCTTGATCTTATGTACAATAAAGTGATTATAGAAAGATACCAGAATCAGGCTAAATTCGATATGGCACGTAGACAAATAGTTTTAGATACAGAAACCACCGGCATAGACCCTAAACAAGGGCACCGTATTATAGAAATTGGGTGTGTGGAGTTAGTAAATCGCCGTTTAACAGGCAATAACTTTCACGTTTATATAAATCCACAACGGCCAAGTGAAGAAGAAGCGATAGACGTTCACGGTATCACTAACGAATTTTTACGTGATAAACCGTTGTTTCATCAAATTGCCCAAGAGTTTTTCGACTATATTGAAGGGGCTGAGTTAGTTATTCATAACGCGCCGTTCGATATTGGCCACATGGATAACGAATTTGCGTTGCTTAATCAGGGTTATCCTAAAACAGATACTTTTTGTCAAGTTCTCGACACGCTTAAAATGGCGCGTGACTTGCATCCAGGTCAAAAGAACAACCTTGATGCATTATGTCGTCGTTACGATGTAGATAACGGTAAACGAACGCTTCACGGCGCGCTACTGGATTCTGAGATTTTAGCCGATGTTTACCTTGCCATGACGGGCGGTCAAACAAAGTTGAATTTGAATCAAAACAAAGATGACGGCAGCGAGCAACAGAAGGGCGGTATAAAGCGTTTAAATAGTGATAGAGCCCCATTAGTTGTTCTGCGAGCAAGTGACGCTGAGCAAAGCGCACACGAGGCACGATTGGATCTTGTAAATAATGAAGGCGGCCAATGTATCTGGCGCGCTGAATAAGGCGATTTAATGAAAACGATGTATTTTTTAACAGCGTTATGTGCAGCTAGTTTATTTACTGGCAATGCATATGGCGTAAAACAAGTAGAAGTGCTCAAGCGCGATGGGCATCAAAATGAGATCCCTTTACTTGATAATCGTTTTCGCATAGATAGCAAAATAGATGAAATAACACTGCTTTTTTTTAGAAAATCAGGTGCACCTGCTGTTATTTTAGTGAGGCCCGATGGCAGTAAGTACTTTGCTGCTGACTCTGTTAAAAACCCTAACTTAGAATGGTTTGACGAACTCAGCTACGATTTAGTAACCATAAAAAAACCTATGGCAGGNGGTCCTTGGCAAGTCATAGGCAGTATTTTGCCCGACAGCCGAATAGTCGTATTAGGCGAGATATCTCTTGAGGCAGAGCCTCTTCCTTCAATGTTGTTTAGAGGGGAGACAATAAAAATCACTGGCAAAATACTAAATGACGGTGAGCCAATTAATACAAACCTATTTAGAGATGTTGTGAGCCTTAATGTCGACTTTGTAAGTACTAACAATGAAAACTTTGCTAACTTTGGCGCAGGCATTCAAGAAGTCGCTGAATTTAAAGACGATGGACGTGGATTTGATGAGCGCCCTAAAGATGGTGTGTTTACTGGCGAGTTTACTTTAGATTTCCCTGCGGGTGAATGGACACCAGAGCTTTACGTTGCAACACCTCTGCTGCAGCGCCGCATTGTGCAAAATACAATAGAAGTGCACGAGCCGCCTTTTGTAACCGAAATCGCGTTAGCAGAGCAAGACACAGACGAGCATCTGTTAACTATAAATATAGACTCAAGTATTGTTAAGCCAGAAACAGTCATCATCCAGGGAAAAATCTACTATCCCAATAACGAAGAGCAAATGTTTACCATAGATGCTGCAGCTAAAGATTTACGCCAACTGAGTGTTAAAAATTATGATTGGGGTAGGTATAGCGTTGAGCTGTCAGTTTTTGGGACTAATATTAATGGCCGCGAATTTATGGCAACGCTACCAACGTACAAATTTGAGATAGAACGACCTATAGAAGCGGTGCCCGAAATTGATCCTGCAACGATTATTACCCCAGATGAAATGATTGAGAATGAACCTGTTGAAGAAAAAATGGCCACGTCTACAATTATTAGCTTAATTGTAGGCTGCAATACGCTCATTTTATTACTCGGTTGGTTGTTAATTCGTATATTTGTTCAGAAAAAACCGATTAAATTTAAAGTGAAGCTGCCTTTTTTAAAGAAAAAGAAAACAAGTGAAGGTGATGTTGCCGACACAGAAAAAAATCAAGTTGGTAAAAACGGCTCAAAAAATGACAGATCAGGTGAAATTTTAAACCTTTCGATGACAGATGACTAAAAAACCTATAAAAAAACAAAAAAGCCCTTGACGAAATAGGGGTTGGTTCGTATTATTCACGCCGCTGTCAGGGAGACCTAAACAGCAACGAAAATATGGAGTGGTAGTTCAGTTGGTTAGAATACCGGCCTGTCACGCCGGGGG